>NZ_JBNMKH010000001.1:0-75962 GCF_050874245.1 Bifidobacterium sp.
GCCTTGTTCTCATCGCACAGCTTGCGGGCTGCCTTCACATAGTCCGCGCCAAGCGGCATCACACCGGCCTCACCTTGGATGAGCTCCATGATGACGGCGGCGACCGGACCCTTGCCGTATTTGCCCTGGCCGGTTTCGGCAAAGGCGTCGTGCAGAGCCTGGATGTCTCCGGCTTCAACGAACTCGAAATTCGGCACCAGTGGTTCGAAGCGCTCACGGATGGCCGGCTTCCATGTTGCGGACAACGCTCCCATGGTACGCCCGTGGAAACCATGGGTCATGGAGATGATACGCGCCGGTTTGCCGCCGATTTCGGGCAACGCTCCTGGAAGAGTGGATCCGTAGAGTTTGGCGAGTTTCAACGCGGCCTCATTGCCCTCCGCTCCGGAATTGCCGAAGTAGACGTGGGATCCTTCCGGAGCTCCGGCCAGCTTGATAAGTCTGGCGGCGAGTTTAATCTGCGGCTCGGTCGCGAAGTAATTGCTCACATGGGCCGCTTTGGCAGCCTGCTCGCTGACGGCCTTCACCCACTTCGGATGGGCGTAGCCGAGCGCGTTGACGGCGATGCCGGCAAGAAAGTCGAGGTACTCGTTGCCGTCAACGTCCCAGATATGGGCGCCCTTACCGTGGTCCATCACACGCAGGGGCGTGCCGAACACGTTCATGTGCACCTGGGAGTACTCCCCCAGCCACTTGGAATCTTCGGAACCAAGCGTTTCCAGTTGTTCAGTTGCCATAGGAACTCCTCATTTCGATACCGTCCTCGGGCACGACCATGGTGCCGATGCCGTCGGTGGTGAAGATCTCGTTCAGGATGGAATGCGGCTTACGCCCGTCGATGATGTGGGCGCGTGGCACGCCGCCGTCGATGGCACGCACGCAGGCTTCCATCTTCGGCCGCATGCCGCTTTCCAAATCAGGAAGCATGTCACGCAGGTTCTCCACGCCGATGCGTCCGATCAAAGAATCACGATCAGGCCAATCGGCGTACAGTCCATCGACATCAGTCAATACGACCAGCTTGCTGGCGCCAAGCGCGGCGGCAAGGGCCGCAGCCGCGGAATCCGCGTTCACATTGAGCACTTCGGTGGCGTCATCCTCGTTCGGCGCCACCGAGGAAACCACGGGGATTCGCCCGGCGTTGATCAAATCCTCAACGGCAGAGGCATCGACGCTCACCACATCGCCGACCAAACCGATGTCGGTGGGCTTGCCATCAATGATCGGCTTGCGCTGCATGGCTGAAAACAGGGCGCCATCCTCGCCGGACAGGCCGACAGCGAACGGCCCATGCGCATTGATCAGACCAACGAGTTCGCGAGACACCTTTCCTGTCAGCACCATGCGCACCACGTCCATGGCCTCCGGAGTAGTGACGCGCAGTCCACCTTTGAACTCGGATTTGATGCCCAAAGCTTTGAGCATGCGGGAAATCTGCGGCCCTCCGCCATGCACCACGACCGGATGCAAGCCCACCTGTCGCAAGAACACCATATCCTCGGCGAAGCAGGCCTTCAGGTGGTCGTCGATCATCGCATTGCCGCCGTATTTGATGACGATGCGCTGTCCGGCGAATTCCTCAAGCCATGGCAATGCCTCGATCAGCACTTCCGCCTTCTGGTCGGCGCGCAGATCGGTGTGCACGTCGAAATGGAATCCAGGTCCTTTGAGTTCTTTGACCATTCCTGTCTCAATCAGCTTTCATAGTCGGCGTTGATGTGTACGTATTCGTGGGTCAGATCATCAGTCCAGACGGTCGCTTCGGCGTCTCCGGCATTCAGATCGATATCGATATGCACCTCTCGTGGAGTCATATCCACTTCGGAACGGTCACGTCCGGCGCCTCCGTTCTCGCAGATGCGCACACCGTTGACATCTACCGTGACCTTCTCCGAATCGTATGGGGCGATTTCCGGAGGGACCGTGCCGAGGGAGCTGACGATGCGCCCCCAGTTCGGATCGTTGCCGGAAATGGCGCACTTGAGAAGATTTGACGCTGCGACCGCACGACCGCAGGCCAAGGCGGCTTCCTCAGTGGTGGCGCCGGACACCTTGACACGGATGTCATGGCTCGCGCCTTCGCCGTCGCCGATGATTTGACGTGCCAACGAGGCTGTGGCCTTGGCCACGAGCTCATTGAACTCATCCGGATCCGGTTCGACGCCGGAGGCGCCTGATGCCAGCAGCAGGACGGTGTCGTTGGTGGACATGCAGCCATCCACGTCGATGCGGTTGAACGACAGCTCCACCCCGGCGTTCAACGCGGCCTGGAGCTGCCCGGCGCTCACGACCGCGTCGGTGGTGATGACGCACAGCATGGTGGCCAACTGCGGGGCGATCATGCCCGAACCCTTGACCATACCGCCGATGCGGAAACCATTGGAACCTTCCAGTTCGACGGTCTTCGGCTTGGTATCGGTGGTCATGATGGCGTGTGACGCATCGGATCCGGCCTGCGCGGTGTCGGCAAGAGCCTCGAACGCCTTGTCCGCCCCCGACAGCACATTGTCGAGCGGCAGCAGCTCGCCAATCAGCCCGGTGGAGCATACCGCCACGTCTTCGGCCTTGGTGCCGACGAGTCCGGCGACCTTTTCGGCCGTGGCCTTGGACTGTTCGTATCCTGGCTTGCCGGTGCATGCGTTGGCACCGCCGGAATTCAAAATCACAGCCTTCACATGGCCATCGGCCACAACGGAACGAGACCACTGCACCGGAGCCGCACAGAAGCGGTTCGACGTGAACACACCAGCGGCGGCGTCAAACGGGCCATTGTTGACCACAAGGGCCAGGTCCTTTTTGCCTTCGACCGCGGAAATGCCGGCCGAAACTCCAGCCGCGGAAAAACCTTGTGCGAACGTTACGCTCACGGTGCCACTCCAATCTTCGTCAATCCTGCATCCTCAGGAAGTCTCAATGCCACATTCAACGACTGCACGGCCTGTCCGGCGGTACCTCGGTTGAGGTTGTCGATGGCGGCGAACGCCAGAAGACGTCCGGCGTTGTGGTCGACGACCACTTGGATATGCGCCGCGTTCGAGCCGATGATGTTGGCGGTTGCCGGCATCACACCTTCCGGCAGCACCACCATGAATTCCTGTCCCCTATAGGCGTCGAGCCAGACCTGACGGATTTCCTCGTCCGTCATGCCCAACGCTTTATCGGTGAGTCTGGCGGAAACGGAGGCGAGGATGCCGCGAGCCATCGGAGCCAGAATCGGAGTAAAGGTAAGGGTGTAGTCATCCGCGTGAGCGGCGCTTTTCCCGGCCGCATGCGCGAAATTCTGCAGGATTTCCGGAATATGGCGGTGCGTGCCGCCCACCGAATAGGGCAGTGCGGAACCAAACGCCTCTGCCGCGAGCAGATTCGTACGTTTCAGATTCTTGCCGGCTCCGGAATAGCCGACCACCAGATCGGCGACGATGTCTTTCGGCTCGACGAGGCCTTGCGCGATGCCGGGCTGCAGCGCCAATGTGGTGGCGGTGACATTGCATCCCGGTCCCGCGATGCGCTTGACGCCGGAAAGAGCTTCGCGCTGGCGGATGTAGGATTCGTCATCCGCGATGCCGGTGATGAGTTCCGGCATGCCATAGGTCCAATGCTCGTAAAAATCTCCGCCGTAGAACGCGTCCCACGCGTTTTTTTCCTCAAGACGGTGGTCGGCCCCTAAGTCGACCACCACGGCATTCGGATCGAGATGCGATGCCAACGCTCCGGAAGCGCCATGCGGCAATGCGAGGATGATCACATCGTGACCGTTGAGCACTTCAGGAGTGGTGTCCTCCACTACGAGGTCCGCCAGCTGAGGGATATGCGGCATATGCTTGCCGAGTCTGTCCCCTACCGAAGAATGTCCGGCAACGCAGGTCACCTCGAAATTCGGATGCGCCGCGAGTATTCGCAGCGCCTCACCACCAGCATACCCAGTCGCGCCGGCCACGGCTACCGTGTATTTGGCCATGTCACGTCTCTTTTCCTTGACTCGTTGAAACACATTCAGCATACACTTTATGCACTACATTGCATAATTATGCATTTCAATCGTGTCGGATAGTGGTCAACGCCTCGGTAGGTGACCACGGAGACTGTCCAAATCGCAGGTTTTCAGGCGCTGATTGAGCTCGAACCGTCTCCTGATCCGGAACCGCCGTCGAACATGTACTGCATCATCTGACTGTAAAGATCCGACGTCGATATACCGTGGACCGTCATCCAAAGCACGGCGAGAGTGTACAGCACATTGATGATCAATGCGGCGACGCCGAGCGCGTAGCCTTTCATGTGGAGCTTCTTGGTGCGCCACATGGCGACCGCTCCCATCACCGCGGGGATGACCGGCACCGGCAGCAGAATCGCGAATATGAGGGAGATGATCGCATAACTGTCCCAATGTCCGTACATAGGATTCTGCTGCGGATCATCAAGATCGATGGGATACATGCCGGGCCGCTGGTAAGGGTTCTGCCCATACGGATTCGGCGCATACGGATACTGTCCGTTGCGTTGTCCCGCCTGCTGCCGGGGCGGTGCGGCATACGGATTTGCCGGTTGCCCGCCGTTTTGCGCGCGTTGGCCATCGGCTGGCAGTGGCACTCCCTGCTGCGCCTGGATTTCCGGCTTGTCCGGTTCCGGCGCTCCATATACATATGGATTGTAGTTCGAAGGGTACTGGTTGGACATCGCGCCATATTCAGGTTGCGAGTATTGCCCGAACTCCGGCAGGTCGGATGACTTCGCAGTCTGTGGTTCATTCGCAGACGGAGACGACGGAACCGGAGCGGTACCGGCCTCCCCTTGTTTTCCGTCGGGATTAATCGGCTGGTTCTGCTCCGGTTCGCTCATATCGTCCTCTTGTCTGTCATCCGGACCGTCGCCGGGACCACTGGTCCCGGCTTATTGGTTCAGGCACGCAACTGCGCACCCAGTTTTGCCGCCGCATCGACGATGCGCTTGCGGATTGCTTCGCTGTCCTCGGAGGTCAGCGTCTTGTCTCCCGCACGGAATGTGACCGCGTATGCGAGGGATTTCAGACCTTCTCCCAGCTGGTCGCCGGTATACACGTCGAACAGGTCGATGCTTTCCAGGCTGTCGCCGGCTGCGTCGACGATGGTCTTCTCGAGCTCGGCGGCGGTGACGTCCGTGGACACGGTGAAGGCCAGATCCTGCTTGACCGGCGGGAAGGTGGAAATCGGCTTGGCCTGAACCGGCTTACCGCTCAATGTGGCGAACAGCGCGGTCAAATCCAGCTCAAATGCTGAGGAATGAGCCGGGAATCCCAGCGCCTCGTTGACATGGGGATGCAGCTCGCCAACCATGCCGACGAATGTATTCCCCACCATCACACGGGCCGCACGACCCGGATGCCATTGCGCCGGCACGTCCTCGCCCTTCGGCTGGTCCAGCGCGACGCCGGCGCCGATACGATCGGAAATACGTCTCACGGCCTCAACGGCATCGGACCAGTCCACGGCACGACGTTCGCCCAGCCAACCGGAATCGACGGCATTGCCGGTGAAGATGCCGGCGACATGCAATGGCTGATCGGGAAGTCCCGCATCAAGCGCCGCAAGCTGCTCGTCGGTTGGTTTGACGGCACCCGGCAATGCGGGAATCGCCGGAGCGTTCGGATCCCACAGGTAGACATGTCCGATTTCGTACAGCGACACGTTCTCAGCGCCGCGGCGCAGGTTGCGTTGCACGGTCTGGGCGAGTGTCGGGATGATATCGCGGCGCAGGAACGGACGATCACCGGCCAGAGGATTCGCGATTCCGACGCTGACCTTCTTGGTCGCATCGGCATCAAGCGCGAAATTCTTGTAATCCTCGTCTCCCACGAACGGATAGCTCAGGGTTTCCACCATGCCGTATTCGGCGAGTTCGTCGGCGACCTGACGCTTGCGCAATTGCTCGGGAGTCAATCCCACCTTGCCCTCGACCGGCGCCGGCGGCACGGTGACGGGAATCTCGTCGTAGCCGACCAGACGGGCCACTTCCTCGACCAGGTCGCATGGTTCATTGAGATCAGGACGCCAGCTCGGCGGGGTCACGGAGAACTCGCCGTTGCCGCCACCGGCCACGGTGCATCCAATGTCGGTGAGAATGTCGCTGATGGTGTTCACATCGGTATCGAGTCCCGCCACGCGGGCCACTTCGGACGCCTTGAACAGAATCGGACGACGGTTGCCGACGGTGTTGTAGTCGGTCGGATGCTCGCTCGGCTCACCGTTGCCGTACTTGACCATGAGCTCGGCCGCCATCTGAGCCGCTGCCGGCTGGAGCTGGTTGTCCACACCGCGTTCGAAACGGCGGGACGCCTCGGACGGAATCTTGTGGCGGCGCGCGGAACGTGCGATCGATACCTGATCGAAATGCGCGGATTCCAGCAGGATGTTCTTGGTCTCGGCGGTGACTTCTCCATACAGACCACCCATGACGCCGGCAATGCCAAGGATGCGCGAGCCGCGTTCCCCGTTCGGCGAATCGGTGATCAGCAGGTCCTCGACGCTTAGGTCATGGTCCTTGCCGTCAAGCGTGGTGAGCTTCTCCCCCTCGTTGGCGCGACGCACGACGATTGGCCCTTCGATCTTGTCGAGATCATAGGCGTGCATCGGCTGACCCAGGTCAAGCATCACGTAATTGGTGACGTCCACGGCCAGCGAGATGGAACGCATACCAGCGCGGGTCAGTCTGCGGCGCATCCAATTCGGCGTACGGCTGGCCGGATCGAAGCCTCGCACGGCACGTGCATAGTAACGGTCACAGCCTGCGACGCCATGAATCGGATTGTTGTCGTCGACAATCACTTCGATGTCGGTCTTGGTGCCCTCCGGCAGTCCTTGGGTGACGGGCGCCTTCTTGTCGAGACCAATCGCGGGATCGGTGTAGACGGCACCGGTGGAATGGTGGTATTCACGCGCCACGCCACGATAGGAGAACGCGTAGCCGCGATCCGGGGTGATGTTGATCTCCAGCAACGGCTGGTCCAAGTGCAGCAGATGCATGGCGTCATCACCCGGCTGGAGCTTCTCATATTCCTCCGGCGTGAAACCGTAGTTGCGCAGCAGGATGATGCCGTCATGATTGTCTCCCAGGCCGAGCTCACGCTCGGAGGCGCACATGCCGTTGGAGATATGACCATAGGTCTTGCGGGGCTCGATCTTGAAATCGCCCGGAAGCACGGCGCCCGGAAGCGTCACGACGACCTTCTCGCCGGCGGCCATGTTCGGCGCGCCGCAGATGATGCCGCGCGGCACCTTGTTGCCGTTCTCATCGACCTCGTTGTACTGGTCTCCGACATCCACGTGGCACCAGTTGATAATCTTGCCGTTCTTCTGCGGCTCCGGAGTCGCATCGACCACATAGCCGACGACGATCGGACCGGTGACCTGAGAGGCGTGAATCTCCTCCTCTTCAAGGCCGACCTTCACCAAATCCTTGGCAAGCTGTTCGTATGTAAGGCCTTCCGGAACCTCGACATGGTCCTTGAGCCAATCAATGTCAACCATTGGCATGGGCAATCACTCCCCCATCACAAACTGTTCGCTGAATCGCACGTCGCCCTCCACCAGGTCGTGCATGTCGTTGATGTCGTGGCGCAGCAGCAGCGTACGTTCCACGCCGACGCCGAAGGCGAAGCCCGTGTAGACCTCCGGGTCAAGCCCAGCGGACTTCAGCACATTCGGATTGACCATGCCGCAGCCGCCCCATTCGAGCCAGCCGGCACCGCCCTTCTTGTCGGGGAACCACAGGTCAAGCTCGGCGCTCGGCTCGGTGAACGGGAAGTAGCTTGGACGCAGACGGGTCTTGGCTTCCGGACCGAACATGGCCACGGCGAGCTTGTCAAGCACGCCCTTCAGGTCGGCCATGGTCAGATGCTTGTCGACGGCGAGGGCCTCCACCTGGTGGAACACCGGAGTGTGGGTGGCGTCAAGCTCGTCGGTACGGAACACGCGGCCGGGGCATGCGATGTACAGCGGCACGCCACGGGTGATGAGGCCACGCACCTGATCGGACGAGGTCTGGGTGCGCAGCACCATGTTGGAGCCGACAAAGCCGGCGGCGTCCTTGGCCTGGTTTCCCTTGACGTAGAAAGTGTCCTGCATTTGGCGGGCCGGATGGTCGGGGCCGAAGTTCAGCGCGTCGAAGTCGTACCATTCGGTTTCAACCTCAGGACCATCGGAGATCTGCCAGCCCATGGAGATGAAGAAGTCCTCCACGTCCTCCATCAGCTTCGGCAGCGGATGGCGTGCTCCCAGCGGCTTGCGGTTGACCGGCAGGGTCATGTCGACGGTTTCGGCGGCGAGCTCCCTAGCCTCCTCCTCGGCCTTGACCTTCTTCTCCTTGGTGCCGAACGCACGACCGAAATCGGCGCGCAGCTTGCCCATGAGCTTGCCGGCGTCCTTCTTCTGATCTTTGGGCAACGCGCCGATGGCCTTGCTGGCCTGCGTCATCGCGGATTCCGCGCCGGCGTACTGCGTCTTGATGGCTTTCAATTCCTCCATAGTGGAGGCGTTTTCGATTTTCGCGATGCCCTCGGCAACCGCATCGGTTACCGCTTGAGCGTCGAATACCGCACCCTCTGCCACGAGATACCTTTCTTATTTACCCGTTTGCTTTGCGCACAAAACGCGCAATTCCAACGTTTTTACGACTTCACATTCTTTCAATACGACTCGACATAGCCAAGCTCAGCAGCATCACCGCCGCGCTGGTGCCGAGATTGAGCGATTCCGCCTTGCCGTAAATCGGAATCGACACGATCCTGTCCGCACGTTCCAACACATCCTTGTCCAATCCGCGAGCCTCATTGCCGAAAAGCACCGTTTTGGCCTGTGAAAGCGATTGCGGCACGGCGAGCACATCCGTAAGCGGTTCCGGCGGACGCGCGTCGGTGCCATATACGTCGGCCGCATAGACGGCAAGTCCATGCTCGGCGCACCAATCGAAATATTCGTCCGTGCCCATGGTGACGACCGGCAGATGGAACAGCGAACCGGCCGTAGAACGAATCACCTTCGGATTGAAGATGTCCACGCAATCGTCGACCAGCACCACGCCTGCGCAACCGGCCGCATCGGCGGACCGGATGACGGTGCCGGCATTGCCCGGGTCTCGCACCTGCCAAAACGCCGCGACCATCGTATGCTCGTCCGAGTTTCCATCGATGACGGCGGAATCAAGGAAAGCACGCATGTCGGCGACGGCGAGCACGCCTTGCGCATCGGAACTCATACGTCGCATGACATCGTGCGTCACCTTATGTACATAGGCGCCGGCCTGCATGGCCTTCCCTGCCATCTGCGCCGCGATCGGGGTGATGAAGGTCGCATCCGGCTCTGCGGAGACGACCTCCACATACAGGTCCTCGACTAGGTCGGGATGCCAGGCAAGCAATTCGCGCACCGACTGCGGTCCTTCCACCATGAACCGTCCGGAACGTTTGCGTCCTTTGCGGTCGGCGAGTTCAGCGACCCTGCGGATACGTTCCGCCTTCGGGTTTGCAATGACTTCGGATTTAATTGGCATGCGCATTAGCCTAACACCTTCGAAGCGGTTTGAGGCGCAGACATGTCATGTTTTGAGGCATTCAGCAAACACCCAGTCACGTTCCAGCGTCGGCAAAGCATCTTTCTGCCGTACGCCAAGATACGGTTTTTACCATCGGCTTAAACGCCGATCGCGAGCGGCGCGAACCATCAACCAATAAGACATAAGGAAAACCACCATGTTCGTCCTCAGGAACGCGTGGAAAAGCGTCACCCGCAACAAGGGCCGCAACATTCTCATCATCGTCATCGTTACCATCATCGCGGCCGCCGTCACAATCGGTCTCTCCATCCGTCAAGCCGCAACCACCGCCAGAACGAACGGTCTGGCAGACACCACCGTCACCGCTCAGATCAGCCTCGACAGAAGCAAGCTCATCAACGAATCGAGACAGCAGACCACAACGGATTCCGACTCGTCCGATTCATCCGAAACCGACGGCAAGCCCGACTTCGATGCGATGCGGTCCGCCTTGGCCGACAAACAGCTTTCACTCGCCGACTACCAGAAATACGCGAAGGCGTCCTCAGCCGTTAAATCCACGTATTACACGGAGACCACAGGGCTTTCCGCCACCGACGATTTCCAGCCGGTCAGCGATTCGGACAATTCGTCCGAATCAAGCGGCTCCGACAATGCCAAGAAGTCCGGCGACGGCTCCGACGACACGGATGCTTCCGGCAAGCAGAATGGCCAATCCACTCCACCCGACGGCAAGATGAGCGACAGTGGCGGCATGTCCGGTCAAGACGGAGAAACCATAGTATCCGGCGATTTCTCATTGGTCGGCTTCTCGTCCGATGAGGCCGTGTCCAACGCGTCCAACGGCAGCTTCACCATGGTGGATGGCAAAGTGTTCGGATACGGCGCAAGCAGCGACGGCGATGTCATCATCTCCAAATCACTCGCCGATTTCAACAACCTCTCCGTCGGCGACACCATCACCGTCTCCGATACCAACGATTCGGACACCACCTACAAGCTCACCATCGTCGGCATCTACAAAAACTCCACCGACTCGTCCCAGCAGATGGGAGGGCCGATGCGCTCCACAGCCTCCGACCCGGCCAACGCCATCTACACGTCCGTGTCCACGCTGAAATCACTGGGACTTGATGCCGACGCCGATTCCGATTCCGCCGCCCAGCTCAGCTACACCTACGTATGCTCCAGCAAATCCGATTACGAGACATTCGCCAAAGACGCCAAAAAGGCGGGCCTGAGCAGTGACTACACCGTTTCCTCCGCGGATGTGGAAAACTACGAATCCAGCCTGGTGCCATTGAACAACCTCTCGAAGTTCGCCCTGACGCTGCTGATCGTGGTGCTGGCCGTCGGCGCGGTCGTGCTGGTGGTCATAACCCTGCTTAACGTACGCGAGCGCAAATACGAAATCGGCGTGCTCACCGCCATCGGCGTGAACAAGGTGAAGGTGGCGGCGCAGTTCACATTGGAACTGCTCATCGTCACCATGATCGGTCTTGCCATAGGAGCGGGAGCGGGCGCGGCCGTGTCCGTGCCGGTGTCCAACCAGCTGCTTGCCAGCCAGATCGAGCAACAGCAGTCGCAGCAGATCGGCCAGCGCGAACAATTCGGTAGGGATATGACGAAGTCCGGCGATTCCACCGATTCCAAGGACGGTTCCGATTCCAGTGCCGGTTCCGCAACGGCTGACGAAAGCAATGGCGATGGCGGAAAGTCCCAGCGGCGGACGCAGGGCGGACCGGGCATGATGGGCCGCGCCGTGGACTATGTCTCCTCCGTCAACGCGACCGTCAATCTCAAGGTGGTCGGGCAACTGCTGCTCGTCGGACTGGGCCTGACGCTGGTCGCGGCGCTGGTCGCGGTGGTGTTCGTGCTGCGTTACGAGCCGCTGCAGATCCTCGCCGACCGTTCCTGATCGCACGACCACACATCACTTTTGAAAGGATTTCCCATGATCACGAAAAACATGAATGCCGCAATCGACGGCGGAACGGGAAAGGGCACGGAACGGCAAGCACGCCAAACGGATGCGCCGACGCTTCGTCTCGACGATGTCAGCTATGCTTACACCAAAGGCGGCAAACGCGTGCTGAGGAACATCAGTCATGATTTTCATGCCGGCAAAGTGCATGCCATCACCGGACCATCGGGAGCGGGCAAGACCACGCTGCTCTCACTTATCTCGGGACTCGCCGTTCCCACGGAGGGCAAGGTACTAATAGACGGGGAGGATCTGGCCAAGCGGGACCGTTATCGTTTTCGCAGCCACGACATCGGCGTGATATTCCAAAGTTTCAACCTGCTGCCCAACCTCACCGTTGCGGAGAACATCATCCTGTCGATGGACGCATCCGGCAAATCCTTCGACAGGCTTAAGAAAGACATCGTCTACGGGCTGCTCGAACAAGTGCATCTGCCCAAGGAATACGCCAACGAACGCATCCTGCACCTGTCCGGTGGCGAGCAGCAGCGCGTTGCGATAGCCCGGGCGCTCAGCTACGATCCGGCCATCATCGTGGCGGACGAGCCAACCGGCAATCTCGACCTCGCCACCCAGGACGACATCATGGGCATCTTCCAGGCGCTTGCGCATGATGGGAATCGCTGCGTCATCATTGTGACGCACAGTCCGGAAGTGGCCAAGGCGTCGGATGAGGTGTTCGAGCTGGCGCCGATCAGAAGGCGCGGACGGCAAGGAAACTAGGATACGCTCCAGGCAGACGGAAAAGCGACTGGACGGCAAGGCGACGGACGGCATTCCCATCATCGGCATCACGTGGAAAGCCTCCCGTCGTCTTGTCTTGTTGGACGGTGCCGCTATCATTGGATTTTCGAGTACAGGGGCGCCGAATGCGGCTGAGACGGGCAAGGCCCGAACCCTTCAACCTGATCAGGATAATGCCTGCGTAGGGATGGTACCGGTCACATGCATGGCCATGCTCCGTGCAAGCGCGCCTTCTGTGTCTCGATGAATCATCGCAGCATACGGAAAAGCGGCAAACGGAAATCGGAGGATGCCCATGGCCAGTACAATGTCATCGCCGACGGCGGAGCAATCACAATCCACGAAGCGGTCACAGGACGGGACCGCATCCGTGACAGCCGGAGATGGAGGCGCTTCCGGCAAGCTCACACCTAAAAACGCCTTGCTTGGCCTGCAGCACGTGCTTGTGTCCAACGTATGGCTCGACCCGGTGTTCGTGGCCGGAGCCATCGGTCTTCCTCTGGCGTTGTCGTCGAATATGGTGAACGCCATTTTCATCGTGTCCGGTTTGGTCACGCTCATCCAGACCACCAAACTGGTGCGCCTTCCCATCGTGCAGGGTCCTTCGGCAGCGTTCGACGCGCTGATGATCGCGGCGGGCACAGCCGGCTCTCTTGCCGCGGCGGGCACGTCGATCTTCATCAGCTCGCTGATTTTCCTCGTGCTATGCCTGACACGCGTGATAGAGAAGCTACGGTTTCTGTTCGCTCCGATCGTATCGGGCGTGGTCATCTTCCTCGTCGGTGTGTCGCTGTCGAGCTTCACGTTAAGCGAATTCCTCGGCGGGGCGCCTGGCGACAAGGGTTTCGCCGACCCGAAGACCTTGGCTGTTTCCATAGTCACCTGTGTTCTGGTGGTGGCGCTCTCCCAATTTGGCAAGGGCATGGCGAAAGCGTTGTCGTATCTGATCGCGCTGGTTGTGGGAACGGCGATGTCGCTGGCGTTCGGCATGGCGGATTTCTCCGAAGTTTCGTCCAAGCCGTGGCTTGGTCTACCGAAATTCATGCCATATGGCGGCTTCGATTTCAATGCGGCGATTTTTGTGCCTTTCCTCATCGCATACCTGGTGGCCATCATGGAGGCGCTCGGCGTATATCAGGCCGCCACGGAGATTCAGGGAACAGAGCTTGAGAATCGCCAGGTGCGCTATGGGCTTGCCGGCGAGGCCGCGGGCTCGGCGATCTCCTCGCTGATCGGCGGCTTCACCACCACCGCATATCCGCAGAACGTCGCGTTGCTCAAAGTCACCGATGAAGGCAAGACACGCACCCGTGTGCCGGTGATCATCGCAGGCGTGGTATTCGTGGTCCTTGGATTCATTCCGAAGGCCGGCGCGGTGCTTTCCCTTATCCCATCCCCGGTGATCGGCGGCATCTTCCTGCCGGCCGCGGCCAGTCTCATCAGCACCGGCTTCAACACGCTGCGCAAAGTGGAAGGCAACGACCGCAACCAAGTGGTGATCGGTCTTTCCCTGCTGCTCGGCATCGCCTTGCCGAACGCGCTCAGCGGCCTCGAAGGCGGAGCACATGTGTTCTTCTCGAACTCGATTCTGGTAGGAGCGTTCAGCGTGGTGATTCTCAAGGCGCTCGTCATCGATCTGCCGGATATGATTGCGCGGCGCGCAGGGAAAACGGAACGTACGAAGCAAGCGGAATAATCGACACCGTCACGGCATCGGACATCGCATATACGGACATACGGAAAGGAACATGGCATGAACACGCGTCAATCGCAGGAATCGGCGACACTTGACGAGCAGAAGGCGGACATCAAGCGGGAGGTGCTCGACTTCATATCACGATACGGTTGCGCCAAAGCGCCGGATGATGCGTTCGACAGGCTGGCCAGACGCATCTTCTCTTTCCAGTTCGAGCATAATCTCCCCTATCGCGCCTACTGCATGTCCAAACGCGTCACTCCGCAGACGCTCACCAATTGGATGCAGATTCCACCGATGCCGGTCGATGGCTTCAAGATGCTGACGCTCACCTCCGTGCCGGAAAATGATTGCGAGGCGGTGTTCACCACCAGCGGCACCACGCATCCCGGACAACGTGGCCGCAATTTCCATCCCGATCTTGAGGTATGGGACGAATCGATGATCGTGCCGTTCAGGCATTTCATCATGCCCGACCGCGAGCGCATCCGCATCGCGGTGCTCTCCCCCGCATGGGATATGAACGAGCATTCGTCGCTGTCACGGTATTTGACCCGTGCCATTCAGGAATGTGGCGCCGACGGCAGTGGCTTCTTCTTCCATGAGGATGGTCTTGATTTCACCGGCGTCGAGCATTTCCTCGACAAGGCTTCGGCCGGTAATGAGCCGGTGATGCTGATGGGCGCGTCTTCGGCCTACTTGTATCTGCTGGATTATCTGGACAAGCAGGGCAAGACCTATCGTCTTGCAGCCGATTCGCGCATATTCGACACGGGCGGTTTCAAAAGCACCCGTACCGATATGACCGTCGACGACCTGTATGCGGCGTTCGGACGCGTGTTCGGGGTGCGGCGCACGCATTGTGTGAACATGTACGGCATGACGGAGCTGAGTTCCCAGATCTATGACCAGAATATTCTATCCTATTACACGGACGGTTCGTCGAATTATTTGAAGGAGACGCCGTCTTGGGTGCGCTCGGTATTCCTTGATCCGGCCACGCTCACGCCGGTCGCCGACGGGGAACAGGGCGTGATCGCGCATTACGATCTGGCGAATTGGAATTCCTGTCTGGCGATTCTGACGGAGGATCTGGGCGTGCGTACGGAACACGGCTACGAACTGAATGGCCGTGCGAAGGGTGCCGAGGCGCGCGGCTGCTCGATCACCGTCGACGAGGTGATGGCGGCCAACGCATGAGCGTCGTCGATGTTTTCCACGCGCCTCGCGATTTCACGTTCTCCGATTTCGACACGCGCGACGTTTCGTTGCCTGACGGCGATACGGTGACGTTGCGTTTTCCCCGGCTTGACGCTTCCGCGGTGCACGCGTTGGCTGATTCGGTCCGTCGGCATCGCGAGAGAACGCTGGCACGATATTCCACGGATGGAATCGTGGACATCATCGCACAGGCGGTTGAATTGTGGACCAATCCATCGTACTCGGAACGTAGGCTTGCGGAACGTCTCATTCCCGCGATCACCGGCTATGACGCCTCCATGGTGCGTATCGAATTGAAACGGTACATGCGCATGTTTCGCAGACGCGAGCTGCTGCGTTTCGTGGATGACGAATTGGATTGCCCGCAGATGCTCGACGAGTACCGTCCGAACCGATCGGGCGGATACACGCGCTTGTATGGTCCAGAACTGTCGTTCCATGTATTCTCCAGCAATGTGCCGGGCATTCCGGTGTGGAGCATGACGATGTCCTTGCTGACGAAAAGCTCGATTCTCGGCAAATCGTCGTTCGACGAGCCGCTGATGCCGGTGCTGTTCGCCCGTTCACTGGCAAGTGTCGATCCCGATATGGCGGATGCGATGGCGATCGTGCCATGGCGTGGAGGCACGGTGGATTTGGAGGATGCGGCGATTGACGAGGCGGACGCGGTGATCGCATACGGTTCCTCGCATGCCACCGAGGCGATTCGTCCCCGCGTGCGTTCCGGCAAGCCGTTCCTGAGTTACGGCGCGAAAATCGGCTTCTCCTTGATCGGTCATGAGGCTCTCCGCGCGGACCTGTATGCCGATACCGTTCACCGCATGGCCATCGATGTCGCCACATACGACCAGCAAAGCTGTCTGGCGCCGCAAACCATGTTCGTGGAACGCGACGGCGCCGTGCCTCCCGCCCATGTCGCGGAGCTGCTCGCCTGCGAACTGGAATCCCAACAGTGCAAATATCCCCGTTCCACACCTTCCGAGGAAGAATCCCTGGCCATCCAGCGGCTTCGTTCCACAGCGCAGATGAAAGCCCTGATGCTGGGCGCCGGTCCACTGGCCGGCGTCTGCGAATCCGATGACGATTCCACGGCAACGGACGACCCGTTCGTCGTCCAATCACGTTCGGGCACCGATTGGACGGTACTGTATTATCCGTCGGTCGGCATGGCCGACTCCCTCTCCACGCCGTTGAACCGCACCATCAACGTCGTGGCGGTGGACCATGTGGAGGACGCGCTGCCGGTTTTGCGTCCCTACGCGCAGTGGCTGCAGACTTGTGGTGTGGCATTGGGGCCGGATAGGCTGTTTGCGGTGGCGCAGCGCGTCGGCGCCATGGGCATTGACCGCATATGTCCCCTTGGCGAGATGAATCGCGCGAAATCCGGATGGCATCATGATGGCGGCTTCAATCTGCTTGATTTGGTGCATGCGGTCGACATCGAACGCAACACCGACGTGTATTGCGACGGCTTCGACATGGATGTCGAATGATTCCATCCACGTCATCCCGTAAAAACTTTTTCTCCGAATCGAAAGGAACTTTCATGCAGTCTGATCTTCTGCCATTGAACGGACGTGTGGCTGTGGTGACGGGCGCGAGCCGCGGCATCGGCGCTGCCATCGCGCGGCGTCTGGTCCGGGCCGGGGCATGTGTGGTCATCGACTATGTCAGCGATGACGAGCGAGCCCAACAGTGCGCGCGGCATATCATGGACGACTGCGATGCGGCCGGACGCGTGATCACCTGCAAAGCCGACATCACCGACGCCGGACAGGTACGGAACATGGTCTCCACCGCAATCACCACGTTCGGCGGATTGGACATTCTCGTCAACAACGCGTTCGCGCATTACTCGTTCGATCCACGCAACCGCAGGACCTTCGACGTGATCGGATGGAACGATTACGCGGCACAGCTGGAGGGCTGTCTCAAAGGCGCGTACAACACATGCGAGGCGGTGCTACCGCAGATGAGACGTCAAGCGGGCGGACGCATCATCAACATCTCCAGCAACCTCGTGGACTCCCCCATCGTCCCATACCACGACTATACCGCGGCAAAAGGCGCGCTTGTCGGATTCACCCGCTCTCTGGCGCAGGAGGCGGGCGCGTGGGGCGTGACCGTGAACGCCATCGCAGCAGGTCTCACCGTGGGCACCGATTCGAGCCGAGCCACCACCGAGGATGTACGGGAACGCATCATCAGATCCACTCCGATGGGCAGACTCGCCACCGCCGATGACATCGCCGGAGCCGTGGCCATGCTCGCCGGCGATGACGCGGCGTTCATCACCGGTCAGACCCTGCATGTCGATGGCGGCCTTGTGATGCGCTGACCGAACGGAGGGCCGCAGAAGCACGGGAGCATGCGGGTATAGTGGTGCGTTGGCCCGGACGCCGGCATCACACGGCACAGGACTTCACAGTCACGGCACGTCCACCGGTAAGGAGGAAACATGAACATCACCGTGTATCTCGGCGCGCATAAAGGCAACGATCCGTCCTATAAGGAAGCCGTTGAGGAATTGGGCGCATGGATCGCTGACAGCGGCAATCGTCTGGTGTACGGCGGATCCGATGAGGGATTGATGGCGGATATCGCCGATTCCGTACTATCCCACGGCGGCGAAGTGACCGGCATCGAGGCACAGATGTTCGCGGACCGAGGTGTCGCGCATACAGGATTGACCGAATTGGTCATCGTGCCGGACATCACCGAACGTCGTACGCGCATGATCGAGCTTGGCGATGTGTTCATCGCCTTCCCCGGCGGCACGGGCACTTTGGAGGAAATCAGCGAGGTCGTGTCGAAAATCTGCCTCAGCCAGCTGTCCCAACCGTGCATTTTCTATAATCTCAACGGTTTCTACGACGATATGAAGGCTTTCCTGCAGCGGATGGTCGATGAGGGTTTCTCCACCGCGGACCGGCAACGAGGCATCTATTTCGCGTCCAACCTAGCGGAAATCGAACGAATCATCGCCGGTTCCCGCCCATAGGCCACCCCTGCGGCACCTCCACATGCTTGTCCGTTCCGGGATTCGAATGGTTGGAATCATGCCACCGGCAACACCGCGTGCAGAACCGTCATGATCGCCAATCCGATGACCGCGGTGACGGTCAGTGAGAAGCCGGCAAGCTTGGCGTTGCCGGTCAACGAATCTGTGAATTTCGTGGAGAAGATCGTCACCGGAGCGAATGCGGCCAACACCACGATTTCGCGGACACGCTCGTCGAGCGGCAGCAGAAACCAAGCGGCCAATGCGATGATGATGCTGAACAGGAACCGCCATGCTATGACCTTGCCGAGTTCCGAACGGTCCTTATGGTTGTCGGGAATCTCCATCATGAGGCCGATCATGGCCATCGCGGCGAACGCGTTGGCGTTGGCGAATGGCGTGATGAGCGTGACTATCCATTGCGGCACGCTCCATCCGGCAAACATGAACACCAGCATGAGCACGTAGCAGTCGAATGAGATCGACGAATAGAAGTCATGGGCGATGTTCTTGATTTTCAGACTCAATGGCAGATTTTTGGTCGGGCTTCCCAGATGCAGCAACGAGCGGGTAATGGTCAGGGATGCGGCGGTGGCGATGATGGCGTTGCCGATATCAAGCATGATGACCGGCAGACCGGCGCTTGGTCCCATGAAGGTCTGCACCACCGGCAAGCAGAACGCGCCGATGTTCAGTCCGGACGCGTTAAGCATCTGGTAGGCGCGATACCGCGGCTCGTCACCTCGTGATCCGAAGTACACGACGAACAGCGGAATCATGCAGGCGAACAATCCGAAAACCACCAGCCACAGCAGATTCATCGGATGCTTGTTCGTGGCGAAGCTCATTACGATGGCACAAGGCAGAGTGAGGTTGAACACCAGGCCCTGCACCACTTTGTATGATTTGTCCGAAAAAATATGGATGCGCTTGAGCAGATAAACGCTGATGATGACGAGTAGCAATGATCCGGCTTGGAACAACATACGGCCGAGTATAGGAGCGTCATCCGCGCATTGCGGGACCACCCGACACAATGTGACCGTGCGGCGCGGATTTGCATGCCGTCCAGTCATGACATTCAGGGTAGCGCTCGAAAACATTCATTCAATATTCGGATACGTGGGAAACCTGAGAATCGCCGCAAACCACTGAAGAACTCCGACATCCATCTGAAAAACAACGTGTGTCCCATCTTCCCCGATCGGAAACCGTGGATGGTCTATAATATGTTCCGAGCATCGGAGGGTGGGGCAAGTGCCACCCCAAGAAGCCGCAAAGAAAGGCCATGGGACCGGTTTTCACCGGCTCGGCCGGAACATACGGAATCCGTATACGCTTGGAGAGGTGATTCGATTTGGATCAAAGCGAAGTCCAACCTCAATTCGACGACGTCGACGGATTCGCGCACGTCTTCGATTCGACGCTTCCCGAAGATGAGTGGAAGATTCGTCTACCTCGAGAGCTCGGACTGCGGGCACGGGAACGGGCCAAGCATGATGGCATCACACTCACCGAGCTGACCCGCAGGGCGCTCGAACGTGACGATTCCGACGGAAGCTTCGACGCGGTAGGCCTTGGACGCATGCCCAAGCAAGGCAACGGACGCGAACAGCTCGGCGACGAATGGAAAATCAGACTGCCCTACGAAGTGGGGCGAAAAGCCCGCAGACAAGCCAAAAAAGACGGGATTTCTCTGAGCTCGCTCGCCCGTAGGGCGGTCACCGGATTTCTTGAGGCACGTGACTCGGAGGAACGGCCGCTGTTCTGACAAAAAAGATGGGGTGCATGCCCGGTAGGAAACCGTGGTACGCACCCCATTATCGAAATCGCTGATGCTACTTGCGCTTCTTCTTCTCACGCACGTTCACCGAAATCTGAATCGGCGAGCCTTCAAAACCGAATTCCTCACGCAGACAACGCTCGATATAACGACGGTAGCCATGCTCAAGGAAGCCCGTGGCAAAGATCACAAAACGCGGCGGACGCGTGGAAGCCTGCGTGGCGAACAGGATTCGAGGCTGCTTGCCACCACGCAACGGATGCGGATGAGCCGCCTGAATCTTGCCGAGGAACGCGTTGAGCTTGCCGGTCGGAATACGCTTGTCCCACGATTCCAGAGCTCCGCGCATGGCGTTGGCCAGACGGTTGGTATGCCACCCGGTCTTCGCCGACAGGTTCACACGCTGCGCCCAGGTCACACGGTTGAACTCGGTCTTCCACAGACGTTCCATACGCTGGCGGTCGAAATCGTCCATCAGATCCCACTTGTTGAACACGAGCACGATGCATCGGCCCGCGTCCACGGCCTGGCTCATGACCTTCAGGTCCTGATCGGAAATCGGCTGGGACGCATCGAACAGCACCAAAGCGAGCTCGGAACGCTCGATGGCGGCCTGTGTACGCAGCGAGGAGAAATACTCCGCACCGGACAGCTTGTGCAGGCGACGTTTGATGCCGGCGGTATCGATGAACAGCCAGTCCTCGCCATCGACGGTGACGACCTCATCGACCGGATCGCGCGTGGTGCCGGCCAGATCATTGACGACGCTACGCTCCTCATGGGCAAGTTGGTTCAGCAGGGACGATTTGCCGACGTTCGGACGACCGACCAACGCCACTCGACGCAGATGAGACGGCGTGAGGAAACCGGAGGTCTTTTCGGCCTTTTTCAACGAATCGAGCGCGGCATCCAGCAATTCACCGATGCCCCTGCCATGCATGGCGGAGATGCCGTACGGCTCGCCCAGACCCATCTTCCAGAATTCTGCGGTCAGATATTCGCTCTCGCGATCATCGACCTTGTTCACGGCAAGCGTCACCGGTTTGCCGGCGGCACGCAGCATTCTGACGATGCGTTCGTCGGTGTCGGTGAGACCGACAAGACCGTCCACCACGAGAATAACGGCGTCAGCCAGCTGGACCGCGATCTGCGCTTGGGATGCGATGGCGGATTCGATGCCTTCCACGTCGGCTTCCCAACCGCCCGTATCAACCAGTTTGAAATCGGTTCCGCACCATTCCGCGTCGTAACTCACACGGTCACGGGTCACTCCCGGCGTGTCCTCCACGACGGCGGCGCGACGGCCAAGAATACGGTTCACCAGCGTGGATTTGCCTACATTCGGACGCCCCACCACGGCGAGCACTCCGACCGGCTTCGGCCCATTCTGACGTTCGCCGCCGGAGAACGCGGATCCATCGATCAGAGCCTCATCGCCTTCATCAAGGTCGTATCCCTCGAGATTGGAAACATACTGACGGTATTCCTGCTCCTCGATGGCGTCGTCGACGATGCGGATCAGCACGTCGAGCGTCTCGCCGAAATCAAGGTCGGAATTATCGACGGTCAGCACGCCTTCCGCGGCGGAAGTGAAATTCGTGACCTTCGAATCGGCCTTGTCGCGGGCCGCGACGTTCTCCGCACCCACGCCGGAGGCGGCCTGTCCGCTGCGGCGGGCCTGACGCACTTCCTCACGGGCGGTGAGCAGGATGCGAACCTCGGCATCAGGGGCGACGACCGTGGTGATGTCGCGGCCTTCCGCGACCACGCCGGAGCCTTCGGAGAAGGAGTCGGAGGATGCCTCGCGTGCGATGTAGGCACGCTGCGCGGCGATCAGGACGTGGCGTACCGGAATGATGTTCGATACCTTGGACACATGCGAGGAGACCTCGGAAGAACGTATGGCTTCGCTGATGTCCTCGTCGTCGGCATACACTTTCGGATCGTCCGGATCGACGCTGATATCGAAATGGCCGTCGGTGAAGAACTCCCCTACCGTCTCGGTGATGAGCTGTTCGTCAACCGTCTCGGCATCCAAATCGATGCCCTTGTGCATGCACCACCAGGCACATGCGCGGTACATGGCACCCGTGTCGAGGTATGCGAAACCGTAATACTTGGCCAACGCCTTGGACGTGGAGGATTTGCCGACGCCGGCGGGCCCATCGATGGCTACACGGATCACAGGCCCACCGCCTTGGACAGGGAGCGGACCTCGGTCTGCGACAGCACACGGTACGTGCCGCTCTTCAGATCACCGAGCTTGATCGGACCGATCTGGGTGCGCACCAAACGTCTCACCGGGAAGCCGATCGAGCCGAAGATACGACGTACAATACGATTTTTTCCGGAATGCAGCACGACCTTGACAAGGGTGCTCTCTCGATTGGCATCGAGAATCGCGCAACGGTCGAGCTTGATCCAGCCATCGTCGAGCTTCACGCCGGTCGTGACGAGACGACGGCACACCTGGCCGCTGATACGGCCTTCCAGTGTGGCGATGTAGGTTTTCTCCACCTCGTACTTGGGGTGCATGACGTGCTGGCTCAACTCGCCATCGTTCGTCATGAGAATCAGGCCTTCCGAATCATAGTCCAGACGGCCCATATGGAAGATACGCTCGTACTTGTCGCCCACGATGTCGCGTAGGGTGTAACGTCCCTTCGGATCCTCCATGGCGCTCAACACGCGCTTCGGCTTGTTCAATGCAAGCGTGACATGGTTCGGATTCACGCGGACGCGGGAACCGTCGACACGCACCTCCTGATGCTTTGGATCGACGCGGGTGCCAAGCTCGGTGACCAACTCGCCATCGATCTCGACACGACCATCGGTTATGATCTCCTCGCATTTACGGCGGGAACCAAAACCCGCCTGGGCAAGAAGCTTCTGCAGGCGAATGCCTTCATTATCATGATTGTGCGCCTTGGCGGCGCGGGAATATGCGTTTGGCATCGTTCTCCCAACGTGGCCGGATAATACTTATAGGGACTGCTGGTAGTATGGCAGTCGTTCGGCGATTTTCAGAAACCGCAACTTATCTACTATATGACAGAGGAAAGACTATGACTGCTGTTGAAGCAACGTCCGTAACAGAGGAAGAACAAAGCAAGCCACTGGCCCTGCGCGTCGGCGCGGAACTGGTCGGTAGCTTCATCGTCTGCTTCGCCATCTACTCGATCTGCACGTTCGGTTCCGCGATCTACGGCGTGAACATGGCGTTCATCGCGCCACTGACCGGATTGGCGTATGCCGCCGTCACCATGATGCTCGGCGCGGTCTCCGGAGCCCAGTTCAACCCCGCGATCTCCATCGCGTCGATGCTTGTCGGCAAGACCCACGTGCTCGATGGGATTCTCTACATCATCGCGCAGGTTCTAGGTGGCATCGGCGCTGGCGCCGTGACCCGTTTTCTGTTGCCGACCTCCGAACAGGTGACGTTGAAAATCTGGAAGACGCCGGTGATCAACGGCGTCGACAAGAACTCCGTCTCCTACGCCACACTCGGTAGCTATGGTGTGTCCTTCAGCATTACCCTCGCCATTGTCGTCGAGCTCATCGCCGGCATCATCATCGTCGCGACCGCGCTGAACACTGCCGGCGCCAACGGGAAGTCGAACACCCAGCGCGCCATCGCCATGGGATTCGCCTATGGCGTCGGCGCCGCAATCACCTATCCGGTCACCGGAGCCGCGTTGAATCCGGCGCGTGCCACCGGCATCGCCATCTTCGCCCAGAATCAGGGTCTTTCCCAGGAGCCGCTCCAGCAGCTGTGGGTTTTCTGGATCTGCCCGATTCTCGCAGCCGCCATCGTCGCTCTGGCCGCCATCGTCGTATCCATCATCGGTGCAAAGAAAAGCGCTTCGAAATCCGAGCAGGATTCCGAAGCGCTTGAAAACGTCTTGGACGGCGACGCATCAGTCGATGCCGACAGGCACGAGGGCGAGCAGGATGAACAGTCCAACGCCCAGACCGATGCCGATGAAAGCGTCGAAGCCGACTGAGCGCACTTTCCAGGGACTCCGCTCGCGCAACACGAGCCGAACCAGTCCCGTAACGATGGCCGTCACCGCGATCACCACGGTGGCGGCCTTCGTATATCCGATGACCGCCAGTACCGCGGCCACGACCACCATCGACGCGACGATCCATTCGAACCAAGGCTTGCCCTCATGGTCTTCGGAAACGTAGGGATGACTCATATCGCAGGCCTTTCGCTGTATATCGGCGTGTGGACGTGTGCCCAGACGCAAAAACAAAGGTAATCATAATATTAAGACGTGGCGTCCAAAAGCCAACACATGGTTTCGGACGCCACGTCATTTGCAATGTCGCCGCATGTCCACGGACATCAGGCGACAGACATGGGACTCAGTGGAAGAAATGGCGGGTGCCGGTCACGTACATGGTGACGCCGGCCTTACGGGCCGCTTCGAACACTTCCTCGTCGCGGATGGATCCGCCAGGCTGCACGATGGCCTTGACGCCGGCGTTGATCAGGATCTCGGCGCCATCGGCGAATGGGAAGAAGGCATCAGACGCCGCCACCGCGCCCTTGGTGCGGTTGGCGCCGTCAGCCAGCGTGTTGGCACGTTCGACGGACAGGTTCGCGGAATCCACCCGGTTGACCTGTCCCATGCCGATGCCGACTGTCGCCTGGTCATGTGCAATGAGAATGGCATTGGATTTGACGCAACGGATGGCTCGCCATGCGAATACCAGATCCCTGACGGTTTCGGCGTCGGCAGGTTCGCCGGACACCAACTTCCACGCGTTCGGATCGTCGCCCGGAGCGTCGATCAGGTCCGTGGACTGTACCAGCAGGCCGCCGTCGATTTGACGGAACTGGGTCTTGGTCTTCGGCGGCTCGGACACCTTCAGGATACGCAGGTTCTTCTTCTTGGTCTTCAGCAGCTCAAGCGCGTCCGCATCGTAGTCGGGAGCGACGATGACTTCGGTGAAGATCGGACGGACGCTTTCGGCCATCTCCATGGTGACCTTGCTGTTGGCGGCGATCACGCCGCCGTATGCGCTCATCGGATCGCAGGCATGCGCTTTTTTATGCGCCTCGGCGACGGTCGCTCCGATGGCCAGACCGCAAGGATTGTTGTGCTTGACCACGGCGACCGCGATCTGCGGAGCGAAATCCCATACCGCACGCCATGCGGCGTCAGCATCAACATAGTTGTTGTAGCTCATCGGCTTGCCGCCGAGCTGCTCGGCATGAGCGAAACCGTTCTGGTCGAGCGGATCCAGATACAGCGAAGCCTGCTGATGGGGATTCTCGCCGTAGCGCAGCACATGCGCGCGATCCCAAGTGCGGGTGAACGTGGCTGGGAATTTGGATTCGTTCACCTCGGTCTCATCTTCAGCGTCCGTTTCCTGGATGGAGGCCGGCTTCGTCCAGTGCTTCGAGGTCCATTCGTTAATGGTGGCGTCGTACGCCGCGGTGTGGGCGAATGCCTTTCCGGCAAGCCAGCGACGCTCCTCAAGGGAGAAGCCCTCGCCGTTCTCGATGCGGGAGGCGACGAGTGCATAATCGTTCGGATCGGTGATGATGGCGACGGTGGCGCTGTTCTTGGCTGCGCCACGCACCATGGACGGACCGCCGATATCGATCTTTTCGATGGTGGCGGCCTCGTCGGCGCCGGATCGAACCGTGTCCGCGAACGGATACAGGTTGACGACCACCAGGTCGAACGGCTTGATGCCGAACTTCTCGAGCTGCGCGGCATGATCGGGATTGGTCATGTCGGCAAGGATGCCCGCGTGGATATGCGGGTCGAGAGTCTTGACGCGGCCATCAAGGCATTCCGGGAAACCGGTGACCTCGGAGACCTCGGTCACCTTGACCCCCAACTCAGCCAGACGCTTCGCGGTGGAGCCGGTGGAAACCACCTCAGTGCCCGCCTTGATGAACGCCTTGGCGAGAACCTCAATGCCTTCCTTATGGAAGACTGACACCAGAGCCCGTCGTATCGGTCGATTCGTTGTTGTCACCCTGATCCTCCTTGTTGTTGTTTTTCGAGGCAACCGTACGTGACGCACGTGTTTCCTCACGGCTGGTTTTCGTGGAATCGGAAACTACGCTTCCCTTTCCACGCTCGCGGATACGCCTTATCATCCAGCGTACGGCGAAAAATATGGATACGGCCACCAAAGTCAGGAGCCATGCGGAAAACAGACCAATAGCGGTCGGTTGCCCCACTTTGCGTGTCGATGCGATCACATCGACGCCCACGTGCGCGAGATGCTTCGTTCCCAGTCCTCCGTCGCTCAGGGAGAACAACAGGCTGGAAACCACAGACACCACGGCGCTTGCTATTGAGAAGGCCGCGATGGGATACGCGAAACTCATCACGACGTGTCTGACATCGATGTCCTGTTCGGGAGCACCCACCCTGATACGGAAACCCTTATTGAACAGCATGACGACCATGCCCATCACGAACGCGGCCGCCACGGGTGTGCACATCAGCGCGATCCTCACCCAATTCGTCTCAACCGCCTGCGGGAACAAACCGAATATCGGCAACGCGGGAAGACCTGCCCCCTGGCCGCTCCATAATGTGAACTCCGCCAGGTCACCGATGGAGAAACCCGCGCCGAAAGCCCAGGACACAGCCCAGATCATCAGATTGGGGAGCCACGCAAGCATGCTGATGGTGGTAAGGATACGCGATCCGTTCTGCATGCCGGACAGCTCATAGAGCCTCGCCACGGCCGACTGATTGCTGACCGCCCAAAAGATGACCGCGATCAATCCAACAACCAGATACACGGCGACAAGCAGCAAGCCCAATGCGGAACCTATGATCACCGTCCTGCGAACAGGCGATGAGACGTGCCGGGTGAGCCATGCCATGCAGTCCTTAGTTCGTTCAGCTTGCGGAATCGCCGCGATGGCATAGCCAATGGCGAAAATGATGGCGGTTTTGACGATGATCGTCATCATCGAATCGACGAGTCCGACCTCGACGCTTCTCATGAAAAAGACGTTCATCAGCTCCCAAAGCGTCAATCCGGCGACGAAGCCTCGCCAGCTCGTACCGAAACGCCCTGCCACTTGCCTGATGAGTGCGATGAGCAGCAACGTGAGCAGCAATGGAATGATCGTCAGTGTGACGGCGCCGGACTTGAAACCGGTTCCCTGACTGAGCAGTATCAACGCCTCAGTCAGGGAAATGGAGAGGGCGGAAAGGTTATCTCCACCCTCTTCCATGGAAATGACCAGAAGCATCAGTGCCATATAGCAACCGAGGGCAACGGCATAGATGATCATGGACGTTGCCGCTACGGCAAGCCCCTTCAG
Organism: Bifidobacterium sp.; assembly: GCF_050874245.1. Classification (GTDB taxonomy): domain Bacteria; phylum Actinomycetota; class Actinomycetes; order Actinomycetales; family Bifidobacteriaceae; genus Bifidobacterium. The sequence goes on from NZ_JBNMKH010000001.1 coordinate 27,267, forward strand.
CCAATACTTCAGGTTCGTTATCATAGCGAATGGGAAGCGAGCACCTCTCGCATGATCTCGGCGGTCTGGCCTGGCGTGCGTCCGACACGGATGCCGACGGCCTCAAGAGCCTCCTTCTTGTCCTGCGCGGTGCCCTTGCCTCCGGAGACGATGGCACCCGCATGGCCCATCTGCTTGCCTTCCGGCGCGGTGAAGCCCGCGATGTACGCCACGATCGGCTTAGTCATATGTTCGGAGGCCCATTTTGCGGCATCCTGCTCCGCATTTCCTCCGATTTCGCCAATCATGACGACGGCCTTGGTCGCTTCGTCGTTTTCAAAGGCTTCCAGAGCCTCCTGCAACGTCGTTCCGACGATGGGATCGCCACCGGCGCCCAGGCATGCGGTGAATCCGATGTCTGACAATTCCCCCATCAGCTGATAGGTCAACGTGCCGGACTTGGACACCAGCCCCAGCGGACCACGGGAAACAATGCCGTCCGGAATGATGCCGAGGTTGCATCCGCGTGTTTCCGGGGAGGACGGTAAGGTCAGCAGACCCGGGCAGTTCGGCCCGACGATGCGCACTCCCCTGCGCAGCGCGAGTTCGACGAAATACGCGCTGTCCGCGACCGGAATGCCTTCGGTGATGACCACAATCAGTTCGATGCCCGCCTCGATGGCCTCGACGACGGCGTCTTTGGCGAAACGCGGCGGCACGAACACGACGCTTGCCTTGGCGCCGGTGGCGGCGATGGCTTCCGAGCAGTCGGCGAACACATGGATGGTAGCATCCTCGCCATCCTTGGCCTTGGGGAATGTGACGTCCAATCCCGCCTTGCGGGCGTTGACACCGCCAACGATATTCGTTCCTGCCTTGAGCATGCGCGCGGTATGGGTCATACCCTGATGCCCGGTCATGCCCTGGACGATGACGGGAGCGCCGTCTTCAATGAAAAGTGCCATGTTCAGCGGACCTCCTTGCCGTTGGCCGCGAAACGTGCGGCCTGTTGCGCAGCTTCTTCCATGGTTTGCGCGACATGCAGATTGCCACGGTCGGCCTGGGCCAGAATGCGCAGGCCCTCCGCCGCCGCGTTGCCGTCGAACCGCACGACGATCGGCTTGCTGCTGCCGAGCGCGTCAAGCGCCTCGAGGATACCCTTCGCCACCTGCTCGCAGGAGGTGATGCCTCCATACACGTTGATGAACACGGATTCGACCTGCGGATCGGACAGCACGATCTCAAGGCTGTTCGACATGACCTCCGCGGAGGCGCCGCCTCCGATGTCAAGGAAGTTGGCCGGCTTGACATTCGTGCCTTGGTCCTCACCTGCACCCGAGACAGCGTCAAGCGAGCTCATGACGAGACCTGCCCCATTGCCGATCACGCCTACGGAGCCGTTGAGATGCACGTAATGCAGACCGTGTTCGCGTGCCTTCTGCTCAAACGGATCGGTGTGGACCGGATCCGCGAAGCGTTTCCAACCGTCATGGCGGAACGCCGCATTGTCGTCGAGGGAGATCTTGGCGTCCAGCGCGCACAGCGACTTGGAGGATTCGTCATCCGGGTCGCCGATCTTGGCAAGCGGGTTGATCTCCACCAAGGTGGCGTCGTTCTCCTTGAAGCATCGCCACATCTTCAACAGAATCTGCGCGGCCTGATCGACGTCGGCATGGTAGAAGCCGATGCTTGCGGCCATCTTGGTGGCGGCTTCGAGATCGAAATCCTCAAGCGCGCTGATATGGAGACGCTTGACGGATTCCGGATGCTCTCTGGCGATCTCCTCGACCTCCGTGCCGCCATTCGCGGTGGCTAGCACATCGAAATCCCGAGAAGACCGATCCACGGAAATGGAGACATAGTATTCGTGGAAAATGTTCTTGGCTTCGGCCACCAGCACACCACTGACTTTGTGCTTGTGGATGGTCATCGGCAGAATGTCCTCGGACGCGAGGATGGATTCGTCACGGTTCTTGGCGAGTTTGACGCCACCGGCCTGACCACGATGTCCGATCTTCACCTGCGCCTTGATCACATTGGGGTAGCCAATCTGGTCGGCCGCCTCGGCCACCTCGTGGGAGTTCTGGGCGAATATTGCCTTCGGCGTCGGAATGCCCTGCTCCTCGAGCAGCTCCCTGGCTTGGTATTCATAGAGATCCATGGATCATTATTCCCTTTGTTTGTGTGTTTGTTATTGAGGAAGCCATCGGTCAGGCCGGCATGCGAACCAGTGAGCTCGACGGATAGGAGCCCAGTGATTCCATACCGTTGATGCCGACAAGCTCCATGACGAAGCTGAAGCCCGCAACCGTGCCCCCGCATTTCTCAATCAGGCTGCGAGCGGCATTGGCGGTTCCACCGGTGGCGATCAGATCATCGACGATCAGTACCCGCACGCCCTCATGAATCGCGTTGGTCTCGATTTCCACAGACGCCTGTCCGTATTCAAGGTCGTAGCTCTGGGACACGGTTTCCGGCGGCAACTTGCCCGCTTTGCGGACCGCGATGAATCCTTTGCCAAGACGCGCGGCCAGCGCAGGACCGAACAGGAATCCTCGTGCCTCCAAGCCCGCCACCACATCGAAATCACCGGCAGAGACGGGCAGTGCGGCCTCGAGCGCATCCATCAGAATGCCGAACGCCCGCGCATCAGCCAACGCCGGCATAAAATCGCGGAACAGTATGCCTCCCTTCGGAAAACCCGGAATAGTGCGTATTTTCGATATAAGATATGCTGCGTCTTCGGCTCCGACCTTACTCAAACCCGAGACAGTGATATCCGATGATGCCATGACAGTGGTTTCCTTCTACCTTGGTTTACGGCACTTCGAATTATAGGTTTCCTCCTCGAAAAAGAACGGCGAAAATCCCGAAAATGAGATTTTCGCCGTCCAGATATCCAGCAATCAGTTGTTTTCTCCATTGACAGGTGCCTGCTGCGCGGATTCATCACGCACGGGCTCGCCGTCAACCGGTTCCTGCGCCGGCTGGTCATCCTTGGGGAGAGGATTGCCATTCTCATCAACCTCGTCATCATGGACGTAGGCCGGACGGACATACTCGCGGCTGATGGCGTTGAAGCCGAAACGCAACTGGGAGCCTTCGGAGTCGATGACGATCTCCTCGTACTCGGTGTCCACGGAAACGACTTTGCCGATGATGCCGCCGATGGTGATGATCTCCGTACCCGGCTGCAGATTGGAACGGAAATCTTTACGCTCAGCCTGCTGCTGCTTGGCCTTCTTGGACTGCCAGAACATCAGGCCGATCATCACGACTAGAATGACGACAAAAAACAGGGAGTTGGGATCCACAGCACACTCCTTATATCGAAGGGTTATCACGAGGGGGACGTAAAATCCGACCGGTCAACGAGTCTATGCCGTCTTGTTGACATCAAACCGCGAATCGTCAGGCGTGAGGCCAAGATGCTTCCATGCCTTGCGCGTGGCCACACGCCCTTTGGGGGTACGCATCAGGAAACCTTCACGCACCAGATACGGCTCGCATACCGTTTCCACGGTCTCCGACTCCTCACCCACCATCGCCGCCAGATTGTTCAGGCCGACTGGGCCGCCGTTGAAATTGGTGACAATGGCTTTGAGTACTGCGATGTCCAAACGGTCCAGGCCTTCGGTATCAATCTGGTAGAGGGCCAGCGCTTCCTTGACGTCATCAGGACGCACCGATTCGAGATCATGCACGATGGCCCAATCCCTGACACGCCGTAGCAGACGATTGGCTATTCGAGGCGTGCCCCGTGAACGCATGGCCAGCTGTCGGGCGGCGCCATCCTCCAATTGAATTCCCAGCACCGCGGCGGAACGCTCAATCAGTTTCTCGAGCTCCTCATGAGGGTAGAAGTCGAGATGCGCGGTGAAACCGAAACGCGCGCGTAACGGGGATGGCAACATGCCTTCCCTGGTGGTGGCGCCGACAACGGTGAATCTTGGCAAGGTCAGTGGAATGGAGGACGCTCCAGGCCCCTTGCCGACCATCACATCGACACGGAAATCCTCCATGGCGATATACAGCAGCTCCTCGGCGGCACGCGGCAGACGATGGATCTCATCGATGAAAAGCACCTCGCCCGCATCCAGCGAGCTCAGAATCGAGGCGAGGTCTCCGGCATGCTGGATGGCGGGTCCCGAGGTGATACGAATCGGAACGCCCAATTCGTTGGCCACAATCATGGCCAACGTGGTTTTACCAAGCCCAGGAGGGCCGGCGAGCAGTATGTGGTCCGGGGGCACATCGCGTTTGCGGGCCGCGTCTAGGAACAATTGCAGCTGCGCCTTGAGCCTGGGCTGGCCGATGAATCCGTCAAGGACATGCGGACGCAATTCCTCGTCGCTGACCGGTTCGTTGCCAACCGGCGAGGCGGAAACCATGCGGAGCGATTCCTCGTTCGCACCGGTATTCGGCTGTTCGAATGCGTCAGTGTTCTCCATATCGGCTTTCCTCACCTACCCCTGTCCAGAGATGCCAACGCCAGTTTCAGCACGCGGGGCACGTCCTCCGCATCCAATGGCGTCTCGATCTGATTGTCGGCGCATGCCATCCGCACCGCTCCAGTGGCATCCTGCTGATGCCATCCCAGCGACATCAGCCCCTCGACCACCTGTTCCGTCCCAGTATCCTCGGAAGCGACCCCGGCATTGGAGGATCCCTCAATCTGGCTGAGGTCAATCGACCCCTTCAACTCGAGGATGATCTTCTGTGCGCCCTTCTTGCCCAATCCCGGAGCCTTGGCCAACGCCGCGGCGTCGCCGTCGGCCACCGCACGCGCCAACCTGTCGGGCGGCAGTGTGGACAGCAACGACAACGCAACCTTGGGACCGATGCCACTGACCTTCTGCAGCTGCAGGAACATCCGCTTCGAAGCCATAGTGTCAAAACCGAACAACGTGATGGCATCCTGGGACACGTTCAACGAAGTATAGACCTTGACGTCCTGTCCGGCATGGATGGAGGCCAGATCCGCCGACGGCATCCTGACCTCATATCCAACTCCTCCGACCTCGATGAGGGCCGAAACGGCGTCGACCGAATCCACACGGCCGTGAAGCATGCCAATCATCGCGGATACTCCTTCGAACAAATCTAGAACATCTGTTCGATAGCCTACATGCCTCCACGGACGCCCTGTCTGCGCGCGGCCCTCTGCGAAGCCTGGGCCCACTGTCGCTGCGCCGCCGTGAGATGCTGCTCTCGTTCACCGCCCTGCAACGCGCCGGCCGGACGCAGCGCATGGCATATCGCAATCGCAAGCGCATCCGCCGCGTCCGCGGGCTTCGGCAACGCGTTCAACCCAAGTATGCGCGCCACCATGCGCTCCATCTGGATTTTCTCGGCCTTGCCGTTGCCGGTAATCGCGAGCTTCGATTCAGTAGGCGTGTGCAATGCCACGGGAATGCCGCGCTGCGCCGCGGCCAGCATGGCCAATCCTGCCGCCTGCGCGGTGCCCAGCACAGTATTGCGGTTCTCCTGAGCGAAAACACGCTCGATGGATACCACGTCCGGCACGAATCGTTCTATTTTCTCCACCAGTCCGTTGTAGATGGCCAGAAGTCGAAGATCCTGCGACGTCTTGGGATCGGATCGCACCACATCCACATGAATAAAAGAAAGCCGGCGGTATGCGCCGGCTTCGATCACGCCGACCCCGCAGCGTGTCAGCCCGGGATCGACGCCAAGGATAATCACGATGGATTACTCCTCGTCCAACTGGGCCATGACCTCGTCGGAGGCGGTCCAATTGGAGTAAATGTTCTGGACATCGTCCAGATCGTCAAGATTGTCGATGAGCTTCGAGACCTTCTGAGCGTCCTCGAGGCTCAGCTCCACCTCGGTCTTCGGCATCATGACCAGATCTGCGGAATCATAATCGAATCCGGCATCCTGCAAGGCCTTGCGCACGTCAATCATGTCGGAGGGATCGGTGATGACGGTGAACACCTCACCATCATCGGTCACATCCTCGGCGCCAGCCTCGGCAGCCTTCTCGAACAGACTGTCGAAATCAACGCCTTCAGCCGGGACGACGATCTGGCCCTTACGCTCGAAGTTGAAGCTCACGGAGCCGGTGGTCGCCAAGGAGCCGTTGCCCTTAGTCAGCGTGGAACGCACATCGGCGGCCGCGCGGTTGCGGTTGTCGGTAAGGCATTCGATGATCAGGCCGACGCCTGCCGGGGCGTAGCCCTCGTACACGATATCCTCATAGTTGGCGCCGCCCGCTTCCTCGCCGGAACCACGCTTGACGGCACGCTTGATGTTGTCGGCCGGCATGGAGGCCTTCTTAGCCTTGTAGATGGCGTCGTACAGGGACGGATTGCCGTCAGGATCGCCACCACCCATACGTGCTGCGATCTCGATGTTCTTGATCAGCTTGGCGAACAGCTTGCCGCGCTTCGCGTCGATGGCGGCCTTCTTGTGCTTGGTGGTCGCCCACTTGGAATGACCTGACATAATGCTCCTAGGCAGGTTGCGGATATTTCAAACGAAATGATTCTAAAGCGGTTCACAGACAAAGTTCGGATTCGGACCTTCGGCATTTCACTTGATGGAACCATTGCCGGCGTTTCCCGGGTCACGGCATTCAACGCCGGTATGTTTTCTCACCGATGGACATCTGTCGCCGGGCTTCAAGGATCCGCTGAAACACAGTGACCAATCCAAGCACGGCCAGCAATACCATGGCGACGGTCAACCATAACCCCTGCCGGGTCAAGCCGGTGATGGCCATGCCCACCAGAATGATCACCAAACGATCCGCGCGCGTGGCCACACCGTTCTTCACCTCATAGCCGACGGATTCGGCTCTGGCACGGGCGTAGGAAGTGACGAACGACGTCATCACTGCCACCGTCGCCGCCACGATGCCGATCGTGGCCACATAATCCGGAATGCCATCGGTTCCCGCATACCACCAATCGTCGTGCAGCACGAAGAAAACAATCACCCCGACGAGCATCGCCCAATCGGCGATACGGTCGAGCGTGGAGTCGAGGAACGCACCGAATTCGGTGCCACCGGTGGTGAGCATCGCGATCGAGCCATCCAAGGAGTCGGCGAGCACAAGCAGGGTCAGTACCACTGCTCCCCCGAAAAGCCAGCCGGTGACGCCGGTCGCTATGGCCACGACGATGGTCCCGGTAGATCCAATCACTGTCACTGCGTTGGCGCTCAGCCCTATGGCTATCAGAGCCTTCGCGATTGGTTCGATGAGTCTTTTGAATGGGGCGCGGAGATGTTCAAGCATTACGTATACTTCTTTCGATGAAAACGCGGAACGGCGTGCAAACCCCGCAATCGAGGTTTGCACGCCGTTCCATCAGATCATGGTCGCATCACAGCGGACCGGTTGGTCGTCAATCCACGCTCAGTCGGCGAGGGCGGCCTTGAAATCGTCGACGTTGTTGACCTGGACACGCTTCTTGATGACGGTCAGGATATTCGTCTTCGCCTCGTCGACAGGCACGCCGTTGAGCTGGCTGCCGTCACGGAAGCGGAAGCTCACCGCATTGTTGTTCGTGTCCTCCTCACCAACGATGAGGATGAACGGAGCCTTGGACTTGGAGGCGTTGCGGATCTTCTTGCCGAAACGATCGTCGGACAGGTCAATCTCGCAGCGGACAGTCTCCTCTTCCAGGCTGGCGATGAACTTCTGCAGATGCGGGGCGAATTCGTCCGCGACCGGCACGCCAAGCACCTGGACGGGGGCGAGCCATGCCGGGAAAGCGCCTGCGTAGTGTTCAAGCAGCACGGCGAAGAAACGTTCGATGGAGCCGAACAGCGCGCGATGAATCATCACCGGGCGCTGGTGGGTGCCATCGGCGGCGATGTACTCAAGCTTGAAGCGTTCAGGCAGATTGAAGTCGAGCTGGATGGTGGAAACCTGCCAAGTACGGCCAATCGCGTCACGAGCCTGCACGGAGATCTTCGGACCGTAGAACGCGGCGCCGCACGGGTCGTCGACCAGTTCCAGACCGGATTCCTTGGCGACCTCGGCCAGCGTGTTGGTGGCCTCCTCCCAGATCTCATCGGAACCGACGTACTTGTGCGGATCCTTGGTGGACAGCTCCAGATAGAAGTCGTCCAGACCGAAGTCCTTCAACAGGCCGAGCACGAAGTTGAGCAGGCTCTTGAGCTCATCCTTCATCTGCTCGCGGGTGCAGTAGATGTGGGAGTCATCCTGAGTCAAGCCGCGCACGCGGGTCAGACCGTGCACTTCACCGGACTTCTCGTAACGGTACACGGTACCGAATTCGAACAGTCGCAACGGCAGTTCACGATAGGAACGCTGACGCGACTTGAAGATCAGGTTGTGCATCGGGCAGTTCATCGGCTTCAGGTAATAGTCGAAGCCCTGCTTGATCACATTGCCGTTCTCGTCCTTCTCCTCATCCAGACGCATCGGCGGATACATGCTGTCCTTGTACCACTGCAGATGGCCGGAGGTCTCATACAGGCCGCCCTTGGTGATGTGCGGGGTCTGCACGAAGCTGTAGTGGTGCTTGCGGTGCATCTCGCGCGAGTAATCCTCCATGGCGTTGATGACGGCGGCGCCCTTCGGATGGAACACGGCAAGGCCCGGACCGATCTCGTCCGGGAAGGAGAACAGATCCATTTCGGCGCCGAGCTTGCGGTGGTCGCGCTTGGCGGCCTCCTCCAGACGGGTCTGATAGGCCTTGAGGTCCTCCTTGGTTGCGAAGGCGGCGCCGTAGATGCGCTGTAGCATGGGGTTCGCTTCGCTGCCACGCCAGTATGCGGCGGCGGAACGCTCGATCTTAAAGGCCTTGATGTAGCGGGTATTCGGCAGATGCGGTCCGCGGCACAGGTCCTTCCAGACCACATTGCCGTCGCGGTCGACATTGTCGTAGAAGCTCAGTTCCTTGCCGCCGATTTCAGTGGCGGCTTCCGGATCGAGGTGGGCTTCCTTATCCTTGATGAGTTCGAGCTTGTAAGGCTGATCGGCCTCTTCGGCGAGGGCTTCCTCCTCGGTCACGACGCGACGGCGGAAGGACTGGGAGGATTTGATGATGCGCTGCATGCGCTTTTCGATTTCCTTGAGGTCCTCCGGGGTGAACGGGGTGTCCACATCGAAATCGTAGTAGAAGCCGTCCTTGATGACCGGTCCGACGCCGAGCTTGGCGTCAGGACGGATTTCCTGTACGGCCTGGGCCATGACGTGGGTCGCGGAGTGGCGCATGATGGCCACGCCATCCTCGCTATCGAGGGCGATGGGCTCCACGACATCGCCGTCGTGCAGTTCGGTGTAGAGGTCGCGGGGTTCGCCGTTCAGACGAACCGCGATGATGTTCTTGTCATCTGAGAAGAGCTGGACGCCGGTCTGGTCTGCCGCCACCTCCTTCGTTTCGCCGTTGAGTGTGATGGAGATGGTCTGTTCAGCCATAAGTTGTCCTTTGCTATCGGGGTCCGCGTTACCAATGTGCAGGCCTGGACTAAATATCAACGATGAACAAGATAAAGGCGAGTACAGACAATGGCGCGTTCCCCCTGTGGATGAAGTCTCGAGGCCGGTCAAACCGTTGTCGGAAGATCAGTCGGCATCGGCTTTCACTGACCGACGACATGCGCGTATGTATATTGCGGAGCCTGACGTGTCGACTTGATCGTCACCCTGTCCGAAGGGTCGACGGACACTGTGGCGCCATATTTCACTTTGAGCCTCGAACCTACGCCGCCGGCAAGATTGACCGCGTTCTGCAGATTGTCGACATCGCCAATCGCGCGAATGGTGTATGGCGCCTTGAGCTTGGTGCCGTCGCAGACGAGTCCGTTCGAGGCATCGCTGATGTAGGTGCTGGTGACCACACGCACGTTGTTGATCTCGATGACTTCGGCGCCGCTGTTGCGCAATTCCTCAAGCAGAGTGAACAGGACAGCGGCATCGATCTTCTGTTTGTCGCCTTGCGAGATACGGATGACCACACCTTCGCCGGTGGCCGCGAGACGCCCGGAGAGAATACCGTTCGTCTGCGCGTTCTGGCGTGCGATTTCCGCGGCTTTCTCGTTCTTGTCGGCAGTATCCTTCAACGCGTTCAGCTGACTGGAAAGCTCGTTCTTGCGCTGCTCGAGCTTCTGGACCTGGGTGCTTGTCTCGCTGATGAGTTTGGTCAGCTCGTCCTCACTCATCGTCTCGTATGTGGATGTGGTGTTGTTCACTTGGATGGCGTAGCTGAAGCCCAGCAATGCGCACAGCACCGTGACGAGAATGCTGGAATATAGTCTGGCACGGGTGGTCTTCGCGTCAAGAGAGATTCGTTTCGTCCTGGACTTGACCATGGGAAACGCGCCGGTCTGTGTGCTGTCGTTGTTCTGGTCCTTGACGATCTGCTCATGGATCTTGGACAGCACATCCTTGTTGTTCTCGTTATGCGCGGACATACCACATCAGCCCTTGAAGATGAAGCGACGGATGGAGGACACGTTGGTGAAGATTCGTATGCCGAGCACCACAATCACGGCAGTCTGCAACTGGGATCCGACACCCAGCTGGTTGCCAAGGAACACCAGCAGCGTGGCGGTGATGACGTTCGAGAAGAAGGAGATGACGAATACCTTGTCGGAAAAACTGCGTTGGAAATACGCACGTGCCGCGCCCAGCAGCGCGTCCAACGCGGCCAGCACCATGATCGGCAGGTATGGCTGCAGCTCGATGGGGATGTCCGGACGGACGAACACGCCGATCACCACGCCGATGATGAGTCCCAAGACCGCTGCCATTACTCGTCCTTCCTCACATGAGTCGTATCGCCTGCGACCGCAGCTTCCAGTGTAATGGATTTGCTTCTGCTCACCTGCGGATAGATGCCGGCCTTCTTGAAATCGTCATACAGCTTTTTCTGCGTCGTTTTGTCCACCGCCTTCGACAAGGCGACCGGATTGCCGATCGCCTCAATCCTGTAAGGGCTTTGCACCGAATTCACACCGATGAGAATCGTTGTGCCGGCCGTTCGAATCGAGGTCTGCACGCCGAGTCTGTTGCCGTTGATGGCGATCGCCTCCGCGCCCGACTGCCATAGCAGGGAGACCAGCAGCTGCAGGTCGGAATCGGTGACGACGCGGATTTGGTTGCCGTTCTCCCTGGGCAATGAGGAATCCGCATTGTCGCCGCTGACCGCAAGCGGGTTAGCCACCGTCAGGGTGATGCCTTCACCTTGCACCGGAAGAGTGCCGTTGACCATCTCGTCATCCCGCAACGTCTGGTTCAACGACCAGTTCGCCACGGATTTCGATTCGGTCTCAACTTGGGATCGCAGGTCGTTGACCTCCTTGGTGAGATCACCGGCCTGCTTCGTCTGATCTGTCAATTGGCTTGCCAGCTGTTTACGCACCTCCTTGCGCGGATCGGTGCTGAGCTGGCGCACGAAGACGCTCCCTGCCGCTCCGACTGCGATGCAGATGAGAAACACCAGGATTCTGGTGGCCCAAATCGATACGGTAGAACGCTTCTTGGTCGCCAATCTGGAATCGGAATACAGCACATCCATCGGACGGTTGGTCAAATCGTCTATGAGACGAAGCGAATCCTCCTCGGTGTGTCTGCGTCGTTGGGAAACCGCAGGCATGGAGACCTGCTGCACATGATGCGACGCGAGTCCCGCGAAAGACGCCGAAAAAACAGCACGATGCTTCGTCGGCATGTTCTCCATCGAGACGGGGAACGACATGTAACGCGGAGCATCGGCATTCATGTGATTCAATCCTTATGGTTTCCGTCGTTCTTCAGCAACTGAAAGCCCTGACGCATGTAGATGTATCCCGCGAGCCAGTACAATCCAACGCCCCAGATGCCAATGGCAAGGCCGCATAGATGCAACGAGTCGGTGGCGGAATTCGACCAGATGTCGGCGAAAATCAACACGACGATGGCTATCAGCAGCATCGCGGTACCGGCTTTGCCTACGAAATGGACGGGCAACGGGCCATAATCATGTTGCGCGAGAACCAATATGAGGATAGCCATGATCAGATCCCGAAGGCCGACGACGATCAGCATCCACCATGGAATGATGTTCGCCACACCCAAGGCGAGAATGCTGCAGAAAATCAGCAGACGATCGGCGATGGGATCGAGAATCTGACCGATTTTGCTCACCTGGTTGAACGATCTGGCGATCAGCCCGTCCAATCCGTCGGATACCGCGGACAAAGCCAGCACGACCAAGGCGGGAACCATCTTGTGGTGGGAGACCAGCACTGAAATGAAGGGAATCGAAATGATCCGCAACAGGCTGATGAAATTCGGAACCGTGAAATAGATGTCCCGCGGTTCCGGACTGTACTGCTTCTTGATAATCAGTTTGCCCATGCTGTGAGAGACACTACATTCTCGAAGCCTGCAATGCGGTGACGATTATGCCGCGGGCACCGACCTCATACAGCTGGTCCATGAGCAGATTCACCTTTGCCTTCGGCACCACCACGCGCACGGCTGCCCACTGCTTGTCATGCAGTGGCGAGATCGTGGGGCTTTCGAAGCCCGGGGTGATATTCACAGCTGCCGACACCTTCTCAACCGGGATGTCATAGTCCATAAGCACATATCGTTGAGCTGTGAGCACGCCCTGCAGACGGCGGCTCAGAATCGTCAGCCGATCGTCGTCCTCGGCAAGTCGGGGGGAACGGATCAGCACTGCCTCGGAATGCATCAACGGCTCGGCGAAGACACGCAGACCGGCGTTGCGCAACGTTGTTCCGGTGGATACCACATCGGCGATCAGATCGGCCACTCCTAGTTGGACGGACGATTCGACGGCGCCATCCAGATGCACGGTTTCCGCATTGATGCCATGCTCGACCAGATAGTCATGCACGAGTTTGTCGAATGTAGTGGCGACACGCTTGCCTTCGATATCCTCAAGCTTGGTGATCGGCGAATCGTTCGGAGCCGCGAAACGGAATGTGGAGGCGCCGAATCCCAGTTGCATATGCTCCTTGGCATCGGTTCCGGAATTCACCAGCAAATCATGACCGGTGATGCCTACGTCAATGGTGCCACGACCGACATACACGGCGATATCCAGCGGACGCAGATAGAACAACTCCACATCATTGTCGGGATCTTCCACGACCAGCTGGCGAGGGTTGCTTCTCAAACGGTAGCCGGCTTCGGACAGCATGTTCCAAGCGGGTTCGGACAGCATGCCCTTATTGGGCACAGCGATTCTCAGCATGGTTCTCCTTTAGAAAAGGCCACACCGTCAAGTGGCATGGCCTCGGGTTTCCTCACAGGTTCTTGTAAATATCCTCGAGCGTGATGCCGCGGTCGATCATCATGACCTGCAGATGGTAGATGAGCTGGCTCATCTCCTCTGCCGTGCGGTCAGCTCCCTCGTATTCGGCGGCAATCCAGGTCTCCCCCGCCTCCTCGACGATCTTCTTGCCGATGAAATGCGTGCCCTTGGCCAGCTCATCGACGGTCAGGGAACCCGCTTGCTTGGTAGCGGCCTTCTCGCTCAGTTCTGCGAACAGCGATTCAAAAGTCTTCATAGTCGTATGCTTCCTTGTGTGGTGATCGTTCACGCCTTGAAGGCCGCTTCGGCCTTCTCGCGGATGGAATCGATGGCTTCGGCCGGATTCTCGGCGCCGTACACTGCGGAGCCTGCGACCAGCACATCCGCGCCGGCTTCCGCCACGATATGCGCGGTCTTGGGGCTCACTCCGCCATCGACCTGAATCTTGGTGTCCAAGCCTCGGCGAGTGATCTCGTCACGCAGACGACGTACCTTGGCCATCTGGTTGTCCAGGAACTTCTGGCCTCCGAAGCCAGGTTCGACGGTCATGATCAGCACCATATCGAATTCGTCAAGAATGTCGAAGATCGGCTCTACCGGTTCAGCCGGGCGCACGGCGAAGCAAGCCTTGCAGCCCATGTCGCGCAACTGACGGGCGAGACGCACCGGAGCATGGGTGGCCCCCATATGGAAGCTGACGGAAGCCGCACCAAGCTTGGCGTATTCCGGAGCCCAACGATCCGGATCCTCAATCATCAGATGCACATCGACAGGTAGGTCGGTGACCTGGCAGATGCGGGCCACAATCGGCTCGCCCAGCGTCAGATTCGGAACGAAATGATGGTCCATCACGTCCACATGGACGAGATCAGCGTTGGAAATGGCCTTGAGGTCGCGTTCCAGATTGCAGAAATCGGCGGACAGGATGCTAGGTGCGATTTGAATAGTCATGTCTCTCATTCTATGGAAGGTAATCGACTTGATATCACTGGTTGTCGGAATGCTCATCGACATGTGAGACGGAAGAGTCGTCGTTCGGCATGATTTCACCCACGGTTTTCACGGAATTGGTTTCGGCCGTCGAATCAGAGCCAAGGCCATCGGCGAGACGGGTCTCGATTTCGGTGACGGTACGCAGCTTCTCCGCAAGCAACGCCGTGGGTTTGCCCATCTGCTGGACGACGATGAAGGCCACCACGCCAAGTACGAACACCGCCAAGGAAACCCACACATTGATACGCACGCCCAGGAACTCATGGGCGAAATCGATGCGCAAAGCCTCGATCCAAGTGCGTCCAGCCGTATACCACATGATGTACAGGGTGAACAGCGACCCCGCCTTGAGCCTTTTCATGATCCTGGCCCCGAGGAACACGATGAGCGCCGCACCGACGAGATTCCAGATCATCTCATATAGGAAAGTGGGGTGGAACAGTGTGCCCGTCGGACAGGTGGCACCGTCATAGCATTGTTCGCTGTGGCCTATGGCGCTTCCCTCCATGTTGAGCTTCAAACCCCACGGCAGCGTGGTCGGCGCGCCGTAGAGCTCCTGGTTGAACCAGTTCCCCAAGCGTCCCACAGCCTGCGCAACAAGCAGTCCCGGGGCGACGGCGTCACCGAGCAGCGCCATCGGATAATGCTTGTGCCGGCACCATGCCCATGCGGCAAGCGCTCCAAGCAACACACCGCCCCAGATGCCCAATCCACCATTCCAGATTCGGAACATCTCGGTCCAATCGCCATTCGGTCCGAAGAAACGTTCCGGAGTGGTGATGATGTGGTAGATGCGCGCGCCGATGATACCGCTTGGCACCGCGACCAATGTGATGTCGAGAATCTGGTCGAAGGTGCCGCCGTATCGCTTCCAGCGAACGGTTGTCATCCATACGGCCAGCACGATGCCAAGCAGAATGCACAACGCGTAGAAATGTATGGTCACCGGACCGATGGAAAACTGTGAGATCGTCGGCGACGGAATATAAGCAAGTGTCATGGTTCCCCGATGGTAGTCCACGTATCCGATATGATGCGTGGACCACCAATGAGCCGTTTCCGGCTGTTTCAGTTACGGGCGTTATGGATGCCGTCGGCGAGCTCCTCGGTCTTCGCGGCCAAAGCCCTGAGACCGGCGGCCTCGTCGACGGCGTGTTTGCCGGATTCGTCGAGCATGGTATGCACCAAGGCCGAGCCCACGATGACACCATCCGCATATGCTCCCACACGGGCGCCCTGCTCCGCGGTGGACACGCCGATGCCGACGCACACGTTTTTCGCCCCGGCCTTACGGGTGCGGGATACCAGCCCCTCCGGTGAGGCGTCGATGGTGGAACGTTCGCCGGTGACGCCCATGCGTGCCGCCGCGTAAACGAAGCCACGCGCATTGTCGGCGACGATCTTCAGACGGTCCTCGGTGGAATCCGGGGATACCAGGAAGATACGGTCAAGCCCATGGCGGTCGGACGCCTCGATCCATTCGCCGGCCTCGTCCGGAATAAGGTCCGGAGTAATCAGACCGGCGCCGCCCGCGTTCTCGAAGTCACGTGCGAAACGCTCGACGCCGTAATGGAAGATGAGGTTCCAGTAGCTCATGACCAGCGGCACTCCCCCGGCATTCGCCACGGTCTCCACGGCTTTGAACACATTGGCTATTTTCTCGCCGTTGTCGATGGCAATCTGGGAGGCCGCTTGGATGACGGGGCCGTCCATAACGGGATCGGAATACGGCAATCCGATCTCGACCGCGTTCACACCATGTTCGACCATGGTGCGGAACGCTTTGAGCGAGTATTCCGGATCAGGGAATCCATATGGCAGGTATCCGATGAAAGCCGGCCTGTTGGCAGCTTTGAATCCCTCGAACATGGATTCCGTCGGGCTGGGCTTGTGACTGATGCCGAGCGGCTGTCCGGACGGCGTGGATGCTGTTGCGTTCATCATGATGATTGCTCCTTCTCTCACTCGCCGTCCACGTTGTTGCCCTGGGCGCCATTGGCTTCCAGTGCCTTGGCCTGTTCATCGGTCAGATATCCGAACCACTTGCCGGCGGTGTTCATATCCTTGTCTCCACGACCGGAAATGTTGATGATCATGACCGGATGCTCATAGCCCTTGGCCTTGAGGTCCGCGGCTGCCTTATAGGCACCGGCGACGGCATGGGAGCTTTCGATGGCCGGAATGATGCCCTCGGTCTCGCACAGGTCCTTGAAGGCGCTCATGGCCTCCTGATCGGTCGCCCAGGAATAGTTGACGCGACCGATGTCCTTGAGCCATGCGTGTTCGGGGCCTACGGAAGCGTAGTCCAATCCGGCGGAGATGGAATAAGTGTCGAGGGTCTGCCCTTCGGAGTTCTCCAGCAGATAGCTCTTGGCTCCCTGGAACATGCCGAGTTCGCCGGTACCCGGCGCGAATCTGATGGCATGCCGCCCGGATTCGGGGCCATTCCCGCCAGCCTCGTAGCCGTACAGGTTCACACGTTCGTCATCAAGGAAGGCGTTCATGATGCCGATGGCGTTGGAACCGCCGCCGACGCATGCGCAAATCGCATCCGGATGGTCGATGCCGTACCAATCCTGCAACTGCTGCTTGGCCTCCTCGCCGATGATCTTCTGGAAGTCGCGCACCATGGATGGGAACGGATGAGGACCCGCGACCGTACCGAGCAGGTAATGGGTGTCCTTGACGTTGGTGACCCAATCACGCAACGCCTCATTGATGGCGTCCTTGAGAATGCGGTCACCCAAGGTGACCTCCACGACTTCAGCTCCCAGCATGCGCATGCGCGCCACGTTCAACGCCTGGCGACGAGCATCGATCTGACCCATGTAGATGCGGCACTTGAGACCCAGCATGGCGCAGACCGTCGCGGTGGCCACACCATGCTGTCCGGCGCCGGTTTCGGCGATCACGCGGGTCTTGCCCATGCGCTTGACCAGAAGGGCCTGCCCGAGCGCGTTGTTGATCTTGTGGGCACCGGTGTGGTTCAGGTCCTCACGCTTGAGGAACACACGAGCGTCAAGCCCGGTCTTCTCTTTGAGACGCTCGGCGAAACGGGGAGCCTCGGTCAACGGGGACGGACGGCCGACATACTGCTTGTTCAATCGAGCCAATTCCTTATGGAATTCCGGATCGGCCTTGGCTTCCGTATACACGCGCTCAAGCTCGTCCAACGCCGTGATCAACGCTTCCGGCACATATCGTCCGCCGAATTGCCCGAAATACGGTCCTTCATGGCTTGCCAATGGGGTCTGTTCGGATGCTTTCACTCTTGCACCTGCCTTTACTAGTCGGTTCACCGCCTGTTCGTGGTCGGCTGCGGTGGCGACGCCTTCGCCAACCAGCACCGCATCGGCGCCGGCACGGGCATAGTCCTCAAGCTCGACCGCGCCGAACACACCCGATTCCGCCACACGAATCACATCATTCGGCAAATCGGCCGCCAATTCGTTGTATTTGTTCACGTCCACCTTGAGATCTTTGAGATTACGGGCATTGATGCCGATGACCTTGGCCCCCGCCTTGATGGCACGCTGAATCTCCTCACGCGTGTGGGTCTCCACAAGAACCGTCATGTTAAGACTGTGAGCAAGATCGAGCAGGGACTTGAGCCTGTCATCATCCAACGCGGCGACGATGAGCAGCACCAAATCCGCCCCATGCGCACGCGCCTCCCAAATCTGGTATTCGGTGACGATGAAATCCTTGCGCAGCACGGGAATCCTCACCGCGGCGCGCACCTTGTCGAAATCGTCAAGCGAGCCGAGAAACCGGCGTCCCTCGGTAAGCACGGAAATCGCGCTTGCCCCTCCCCGTTCGTATTCACGGGCCAAAGCGGCCGGATCGGGGATATCGCTCAAATGACCTTTGGAGGGGGAAGCCCTTTTGATTTCGGCGATGACCGGGACGCCATCCGACTTCTTCAGCCATTGACGCGCGTCAATCGGCGACGGCGCGTCGAACGCCATACGCTTGACCTCGTCAAGCGGCACATCCTTCTCCCTCGATTTCTGATCTTCGACGGCTCCCGCCACCAATTCATCGAGCACGGACATTGATATTCCTTTCACAACACAATCGAATGGTCACGCATGACTCACAACTGGCGAAGCTGCGCGGCGATCTGCACCGCCTCGACGCTGGCTTCGGCCTTGTTGCGAGTCTCTTGCCACTCACTGGCCGGCACGGAATCAAGTACGATTCCGGCTCCGGCCTGCACGCTCGCTTCATGGTCGCGGATGAATGCAGTTCGAATGGCGATGGCCATATCGAGGTTGCCTGAAAAATCAAAGTAGCCGACGGTACCGCCGTAGATGCCGCGATCGGCCGGCTCAAGCTCATCGATGATGTCGATGGCGCGCGGTTTCGGCGCTCCGGACAACGTTCCCGCGGGGAAGGCGGATGTGAATACATCGAACGGAGTCATACCATCGGCGACCTGTCCTGTAACGGTCGAGCAGATGTGCATGATATGGCTGAATCGCTTGATATCCATCAGGGAAACGACTTCGACGCTTTCCGGTTTGCACACTCGGCTCAGATCGTTGCGCGCCAGATCGACCAACATGATATGTTCGCTGCGTTCCTTCGGATCCGCCAGCAGCTCCTTGGCCAGTCTCTCGTCCTCTTCGGGAGTGGCGCCGCGCGGCCGGGATCCGGCGATCGGGAAGGACATGGCATGGCCATTGTCCACCTTGATCAGGGTTTCCGGACTGGAGCCGATGACGTTGAAATCGCGTCCCTGGGCATCAGTGAGCGCCATGAAGTACATGTACGGGCTTGGATTGAGCGTGCGCAGCACACGGTACACGTCGAACGGATCCGCAGGTGAATCGATGTCAAGTCGCTGCGAGATGACCACTTGGAACACATCGCCGTCGACGATGTGCCGCTTGGCCGTTTCGACGGCACGCTCGTAGTCCTCTTTTTCGGTACGGAACCGCAACTGGGGCTGTTCGACCGATTCGTCGAGCACATTGACCCTTGCCTCGTTCTCAACCGGTGTGGCGGCCTTGCGCTGCATGTCATCCAAACGTTCCAGAGCCTCGTCATAGGCGGCATCGGCGCGTGTCGGTCGGTCGTCGACATTCACGGCATTGGCGATCAGCCATACGGAACCGGATACATGGTCCACCACGGCGATATCCGTGGCAAGGGCCAGCACGGTTTCCGGCTGCCCGGTCTCGTTCGGCGCCTCGGCGTGTAGCGTCGGTTCCCAATGACGAATCGAATCCCAACCCACCGTGCCGACAAGACCGCTGGTCAGATTCGGCAGTCCATCGACATGTGGGGCCTTCAATGTCTTCAACGCCGCATGGGCCACTTCGACGACATCACCCTCAGCAGGAACGCCAACGGGCACCCGTCCAAGCCAATCGGCCTTGCCTGCGTTTGAACGCAACTGCGCCATGGAATTCACACCGATGAAGCTATAGCGGCTCCAAGCCCCGCCGAATTCAGCGGATTCGAGAATAAATGTGCCGGAACGTCCTCCTGCCAGACGCTCATAGAAGCCCACGGGCGTCAGTGAATCGGCGAGCAGCCGCCGCACGATAGGGATGACGCGGTACCCTTGGTCCGCCAATTCATGGAACTGCTCACGGCTTGGCCAGGTCGAGCCCCACTTCAGTGTACGCACGCTGCATTCGCTCACCGTTGGCCCTCCTGTTCCTTGGTCCGATAGCCTACGACCACGGGCAGCTGTCCGCCTTCCTCGAAGCAGGAGCGCTTGCCCGTATGACACGCCGCTCCCACTTGGTCGACTTCCACCAGAATGGCATCCCCATCGCAATCCAGTGCGAAGGACTTCACATATTGGGCATGACCCGACGTATCGCCCTTGCGCCAGTACTCCTGCCTAGATCTCGACCAGAACGTGACACGACCGGTGGTGAGGGTCCGTCTGACGGCTTCGTCGTTCATATAGCCGACCATCAGCACTTCCTTGGTGTCGAACTGCTGGATGACGGCGGCGACCAGACCCTTGTCGTCACGCTTGAGCCGTTGCGCGATGCGGGGATCGAGAGTGATGGAGTTGTCGTATGCTTTTTCGTTGGTCATGATGATGCTTCTTACGATTCGTTCAGTGGAAATGTTCTACGTGCGGCGGTTCCGGTCAATATCAGACCGTGGATGCGTCATTCCGTTCAGCGCACGGTGTAGCCAGCGGCCTTGATGGCCTCCTTGACCTCACCGATGGTGACCTTTCCATAATGGAAAATCGATGCGGCAAGCACCGCGTCCGCGCCGGCCGCAATCGCCGGTGGAAAATCCGCCGCCTTTCCGGCGCCACCCGAAGCGATGATAGGAATCTTGACTTCCTTGCGCACGGCCTTGATCATTTCCAAATCGAATCCCTGCTGGGTGCCGTCGGCGTCCATCGAATTGAGGAGGATCTCTCCTGCGCCGAGCTCCTGGGCGCGTTTGACCCACCAGATGGCGTCAATGCCAGTGGATTTGCGTCCTCCCATGGTGGTCACTTCAAAACCGGACTGCGTATGGCGCTCTCCACGCTCACGTCGCGCATCGACGGAAAGGACAAGCACTTGGTTGCCAAACCGTTCGGAAACTCGGCTAATCAGCGTGGGATCGTTGATAGCCGCGGTGTTGACACCGACTTTGTCCGCACCGCAGCGAAGTAGCGAATCGACGTCCTCGGGAGTGCGCACGCCGCCACCGACGGTCAGCGGGATGAAAATCTGCTCAGCGGTCCGGCTCACCACATCCACCATGGTATGCCTATGGGAGCTCGAGGCCGTCACATCAAGAAACGTCAGCTCGTCAGCGCCCTGCCGGTAGTATTCCGCAGCAAGTTCCACAGGATCGCCAGCGTCGCGAAGATTCTCGAAATGCACGCCTTTGACCACTCGTCCCGCATCTACATCAAGACATGGAATGACTCGGACCGCCAGTGACATGGTGCTCTACTCCTTCGCGCATAAAGTTTGCAA
Source organism: Bifidobacterium sp. (assembly GCF_050874245.1). Classification (GTDB taxonomy): domain Bacteria; phylum Actinomycetota; class Actinomycetes; order Actinomycetales; family Bifidobacteriaceae; genus Bifidobacterium. The sequence continues at coordinate 48,451 of NZ_JBNMKH010000001.1, forward strand.
CGATTGCAAGAGTAACCGCAAAATGTCACGTCGACGCGCATGGAGTCCGAGTATCGGACAGAAACATTGGAATCAGTCGCGTTCCTTGGCGGCCAGCTGTCCGCAGGCCCCATCTATGTCCTGCCCGCGGGTGTCCCGCAATGTGGCAGTGATGCCCGCGTTGCGAAGGATCTGCAGGAATCTGCGTTCGTCCTCGGGTTTGGACGCGGTCCATTTCGATCCCTCGATGGGATTGAGCGGAATCGGATTGACATGCGCCCAGTCATCCCCGTAATGGTTCAGGCGCTTGGCCAGCAGTCTGGCATGCTCGGCCTGGTCGTTGATTCCGCGCATCAAAGCGTATTCGATGCTGACCCGTCGTTTGGTGGCCAGATAGTAATCGTGCGCGGCGTCCAGCACCTGCGTGGTGTTGAAGCGCTTGTTCATCGGCACCAATTCATCGCGCAGCTCGTCGCTCGGAGCATGCAGCGATACCGCGAGCCTCACAGGAATGCCCTCCGCGGCAAGCTTCCTGATGCCCGGCACCACGCCAACCGTGGAGACAGTGACATTGCGGGCGGAAATGCCGAAACCTTCAGGAGGCATGGCGCTGATCTGCCGGACGGCGCTCAATACCGACCTATAGTTGCCCATCGGCTCGCCCATGCCCATGAACACGATATTGCTCAAGCGGCCCGGACCACCGGCCACGTCGCCGTCGCGCATGGCTTTGGCGGCCACCCGTACCTGTTCCACGATCTCACCCGCGGACATGTTCCTGGTCAGTCCCAACTGGCCGGTGGCGCAGAACGGGCAGCCCATGCCGCAGCCGACTTGGCTGGATATGCACAGCGTGGTTCTTGTCGGATAACGCATCAGCACGGATTCAATCAATGATCCGTCGAACAGCCGCCACAATGTTTTGATGGTCGCACCCTCGTCGGCCACCTGACGGGTCACTTCGTGGATGAGTTCCGGGAAGAAGGTTTCGGCCGCGTCGGCACGTCTGGCCGCGGGGAAGTCGGAGAACTCCTCCGCGTCGATGTCGAAATGGCCATAATAATGGTTGGCCAATTGCTTGACCCTGAATTTCGGCAACCCGATTTCCTTGGCCTTGGCGATTCGCTCATCGTCGGACATGTCGGCGAAATGCAGCGGCGGCTTGCCACGCCGGGCGTGATCCTTCGATAGCACATCCCTGAATGCGCCCGATGTTCCTCCGGGCGTGATACCGGTTTCCGGTTGTTCGTTCGTGGAATTATTCACGTTTGCAGCCATCTCTTTCTCACATTCCGGTGGCCCACAGCAGCACGCACACGAAGGGCGCGCACAGCAGGATGGAATCGACGCGGTCCATCACGCCACCATGGCCTTTGAGCAGGTGCCCCATGTCCTTGATGCCGATGTCACGCTTCAGCATGGATGCGCACAGATCGCCGAACGTTCCCGCCACGCCGATCATGACGCCCGCGATGACGGGCACCCACCAGCGGGACGCGCATACGGAAGGCTCATACGTGCAGAACATCGAGACGAAGAAACCGGCCATGGCGAACAGGATGGAACCGGCGAGGCCCTCCCAGGACTTCTTCGGGGAGATACGCGGGCTGAGCTTGTGCTTGCCGAGCCAGGCTCCGGCGAACAGTCCACCGGTATCGCTCAAAGCCGGCATGAACACCAGCATGATGGCATGCGCCACAGGATGGTCGTTGAAGGTCAACGGCATGATCAGGCAGGAGGCCAGCAATGGGATGTACAGCACCGTGAACATGGAGACGGCCACATGGCTCAGGCGGCTGTGGCTGATCTCCCCCTGCTCGTGGTTGAATGACGATTCAAGACGAGCACCGGCATCGGTATGCGACAGCTTGTCCGCCACCGCAAGGGAGAGACGGCTGCCGAATGTCACCTTGGCGCTGGCCGCGATGGCGACCAGCAGCAGCGATACCAATACGCAGACCGTCATCGCCACAATATGATGGGTGCTGTAATACGTGGCCAGCAGTGTCGCGGCCGAACACACCCACAGCGTCACCACGGGAATATGCAATCCCACAGTGGCGAAATCGACGCGCAGCTCCCACAGGGCGAGCATCATGAACAACACGACCAGATAGACGAACAGGTCGACGCTGATCAGCAGACACGCCAGAATGATGGCGATGAGGACGACAGCCGTGCCAATGGCCTGTGGCATGTTTCGCCCTGTCTTCTTGTTGATGGCGTCGATGGCCTCGGCTTCCTTTTCGTGTTGCTCCTGATGCCCCGTCATGTTCTCCCCTGTGGTTACCGTGCGTCGATTGTTGATATGGAGGTATGGAGACTCAAACCTCCATGATCTCCTTCTGCTTGGTTTCCAGCAGAGCGTCAAGTTCGTCGGTGGTCTGCTTGGTGACCTTGTCCAGCTCCTTGAGCAGACGATCGCCCTCGTCCTCGCCCATGTCGCCGTCCTTGATCGCCTTGTCAAGCGATTCCTTGGCCTTGCGACGGATGTTGCGCACCGCGACCTTTCCGTCCTCCGCCTTGCCCTTGGCGATCTTGACGTATTCCTTGCGGCGCTCCTCGGTCAGCTCCGGCATGGTCAGACGGATGACGTTGCCGTCACGACGCGGGCTGGCGCCAAGATCGGAGTCTCGCAACGCCTTCTCCACGGCATTGGCCTGGGATGCGTCGAACGGGGTGACTGCCAGCGTGCGCGGTTCCGGGACGCCGATGGTGGCGACGGCCTTCAACGGAGTCGGAGCACCGTAATAATCGACGGTGATGCCGTTAAGCAACGCCGGATTCGCACGGCCGGTGCGGATGCCTGAGAAGTTCTCCTTGGTGGATTCCACGGACTTTGCCATCTGGGCCTTGGCCTGATCAACGATAGTTGCCATTGTTTTGCTCCTTATTTTGTTTTTTCAATCGATATTCGACGTTGAATGTCGTCACTCGGCAAGCTTGGATTCAGCGGTGGAAACCATGGTGCCGATTTCGTCACCAAGCAGCGCGCGGGTCACGTTTCCGGCGCCTTCCAGACCGAAGACGCGGATGCGCTGGCGATTGTCCCTCGCCATGGAGAGCGCCGAGGCATCCATGACGGCAAGATTGTCCACCAGCGCGCGGTTGTAGCTCAACGTGGCGAAACGCTTGGCGCTTTCGTCCTTGCGCGGATCAGCGGTGTATACGCCGTCCACGCCGTTCTTGCCCATCAGCACCTCGTCGCAGTGGATCTCCAGGGAACGCTGGATGGATACCGTGTCGGTGGAGAAGTACGGCATGCCGGCACCGGCGCCGAAAATCACGACACGGCCCTTTTCCAAATGGCGAATGGCCTTGAGCGGAATGTAAGGCTCGGCCACTTGACCCATGGTGATGGCGGTCTGCACGCGGGTCGCTTGCCCCTCCTGCTCAAGGAAATCCTGCAACGCGAGGCAGTTCATCACAGTGCCGAGCATGCCCATGTAATCGCCGCGGGAACGGTCAATGCCGGCCTGCTGCAATTCGGCGCCACGGAAGAAGTTGCCGCCGCCCACGACGATGGCGACCTGTACGCCCTGTTTGACAGCGGGGACGATCTCCCCCGCGATACGGCGGATGACGGCGGTGTCGATACCGACTTTTCCGCCTCCAAACGCTTCGCCGGAAAGCTTGAGCAACACCCTGCGGGGATTGTCACCAGTGTTTTCGCCAGTCATGAAATGCCTTTCTTACCCGAAAACCCATGAAATTACCGCTCTTAAGACTATCGGCAAACGCAGACACCGAAAACACGATGGCCCGGAGGGAAAAGAAAAACGGCCACAACCCGATTGGATTGCGGCCGTTGAGGATATGCCGGCCCGCATGGGGAATGCGGGCCCGTCTCATATCAGATTCACTCGGCGTCGCCCTTGCCGACCTCCACGCGAGCGAAGGCCAACGCGGAGCCACCGACTTCCTTGAACAGGTCGCCGACGGTCTTGGACGGATCCTTGACGTAGGCCTGCTCGAGCAGCACGGTCTCCTTGTAGAAAGCTCCAAGACGGCCTTCCACGATCTTCGGGGCGATCTTCTCGATCACGGCTTCCGGCTTGCCCTTGCTCTTAAGCTCCTCGGTGGTCTTCTCGGTGGCCACGCGACGCTCGGACTCCAGCACATCGGCCGGGACATCCTCGCGGGTCAGCCACTGGGCACCCATCGCGGAAATCTGGAGAGCTGCCTCATGGGCCACGGCGGCGCCGGCCTCATCAGTGGCGATCATAGCCACGATGCTCGGCGGCATCTCAGCGGACTTCTTGTGGGCGTAGACCTCGACATGCGGGCCTTCGACCTTGGCGAACTGGCCGACCTTGACGTGTTCGCCGAACAGAGCCGCGGCTTCCTCGACGGCTTCCTTCACGGTGGAGTCGCCGGAGGCCGCTGCCAGAACGTCATCCACGGAGGATGCCCCGGCCTTGACGGCGTCATCGAGCACGCTGTCGGCGAATTCCACGAACTTCGGGGTCTTGGCCACGAAGTCGGTTTCGGAGTTCAGCTCGACCGCGTAGCCGGTCTGGCCGTTGGCGGACTCAACGACGGTGGAAGCGATGGTGCCTTCCTGGGCCTTGCGGCCTTCGCGCTTGCCAGCGGCCTGAATGCCCTTGGCACGGATGATCTCCTTGGCGCGGGCCACGTCGCCTTCGGCTTCGGTCAGTGCCTTCTTGACGTCCATCATGCCGGCGCCGGTTTCCTCGCGCACCTGCTTGATCAGAGCTGCAGTGATTGCTGCCATTGATTTGTCTCCTCTGAAAATTTGGTGATGCCTCTATGACGGGAGGTACAACGCCTCCCATCATAGAGCATGGTTTCACTCGGCCTTGGCTTCGCCTTCAGCCGCAGCCGGAGCTTCGGCGGCCGGAGCGCCCTCGGTGAGGAGCTCCTTCTCCCAAGCGGCCATCGGCTGCTCGGATTCGCCTTCAGCCTTGGCGGCCTTGCCGGAACGCTCCAGCAGGCCTTCCGCCACTGCGTCGGCCATGAGGCTGGTCAGCAACTCGATGCCACGGATGGCGTCATCATTAGCGGCGATCGGATACTCAACGGATTCCGGATCGGCGTTGGTGTCGACGATGGCGACGACCGGGATGCCCAGCTTGTGGGCTTCCTCGACGGCCAGGGCCTCCTTGTTCACATCGACCACGAACATGGCGGACGGGGTACGGTTCATGTTGCGGATACCGCCCAGCTGCTTGGCCAGCTTGTCCTTCTCACGCTCGAGGAGCAGCAGCTCCTTCTTGGTCAGGCCGGAACCATGCACGTCGGTGAAGTCCATCTCCTCAAGTTCCTTGAGACGGGAGACGCGCTTGGACACGGTCTGGAAGTTGGTCAGCATGCCGCCGAGCCAGCGCTCGGAAACGTACGGCATGTTCACGCGGGTGGCCTGGGTGGAGACGGCTTCCTGGGCCTGCTTCTTGGTGCCGACGAACAGCACGGTGCCGTTGTGGGCAACAGTGGCCTTGATGAAGTCATAGGCCTTGTCGATCATGTCGAGCGACTTGAACAGGTTGATGATGTGGATGCCGTTGCGCTGGGTGAGGATGAACTGCTTCATCTTCGGGTTCCAACGACGGGTCTGGTGGCCGAAGTGCAGACCTGCCTTCAGCATGTCGCTCATAGTGATCTGAGCCATGGTATCGCTACCTCTTTCTTGTCGGTTCTTGCCTGGCCATGCGTTCCTGCGTGCAGCCGACGTCCTGAGGACATCAGCCGACCGACACAGGCCGTCACGAGCATGACGCGAATTGGTTGTGCGCCGGTTGACAATATTGGGTGGCTGGGGACGCTCGCGACAACGTCTCCCGCCGGAATGGCACACAAAAATAAAAATATCACGGGGCCACGTCTTTCATGGACGTGACCCCGTGACACCATCGGTTTCCTAGTTACTTGCGATGATTACGCATGTAACGCATCGCCTCGCGTCGCTCCTCTTTTTCCAGACGATCGAGATAGACATGGCCGTCCAGATGATCGGTTTCATGCTGCAGCATGCGTCCCATGATGCCATGGCCTTCCAGAACGACGGTGTTGCCATCCAAATCGATGCCACGCACCCGTGCGTAATCCGCACGGCGTGTCTTGTACCACAATCCCGGAACGGACAAACAGCCTTCATCGCCATACTGCTCTCCGCTGGTCTCCTCCAGCACGGGATTGAGCACATAGCCGATTTTGCCGTCGATGTTGTAGGAGAACGCGCGCAGACTCACACCGATTTGGTTGGCGGACAGACCAGCACGTCCCGGATCGTCGACGGTGTCCAACAGGTCCTGCACCAGATGACGCACGGCGGGCGTGATCTCCCTAATGGGGTCGCATGGGGTGCGCAGCACCGGATCAGGTACGACTCGAATCTCACGGATTGCCAAAATTAACGCTCCTCGCTATTATCCGAATCCTCGGTTTCGGAAGGTTCGGCGGATGATTTCGCCTTGTCATCCGATTCATCGGACTGTTTCTTGATTCTCTCCTGCATGGTATCAAATGCCTGCCGAACCTTCGGACTGACCGATTCGGAAGCCTGTCGCACGCTTTCCGATGCCTGCTTGACCGTTTCCGTGGTGCGATCGAGAATCTGGACCGTCTTCGGCAATGGCCTGCCGGATTGTTTCGGAGCGTAGATGACGTTCTCGATGATGTCCTCGTAACGCTGCAGCACCTTGGGACGAACGACCTTCAGGCTCGCGGTCAGAGTACCGTCCTGCTGGTTGAATTCCTCACTGAGGATTTCGAATTTGCGCACGGATTCCGCACGGGAGACGTTCGCGTTCGCTTTTTCGACATATTGCTGCACGAATGCACGGACCGCGTCGTTCTCTGCAATCTGTTCCATGGACATATCGCGGTCCAGTCCCTGCTGGGAAAGCCACGAACGGACCATATCAGGGTCCAGCTCGATCAGCGCGCTGATGAATGGCTTTCCATCTCCGATGACCACCGCATGGGACACTATCGGGCAGGTGTCGATGATATCCTCCATCGGCGCCGGGCTGACGTTCTTGCCCCCGGCCGTGATGATGATGTCCTTCTTACGGCCGGTTATATATACGAATCCGTCGTCGTCGATGGCGCCCAAATCCCCTGTTCTGAGCCAACCGTCGGGCATTTTGACCTCGGCGGTCTTCTCGGGGTTCTTGTAATAGCCGAGGAAGACGTTGGGGCCCATGACCTGCAGCTCTCCATCATCGTCGGTACGCACGCCCATACCAGGTCCGGGTTTGCCGACGGAACCGACACGGTTCGCGTTCTGCCAATTGACGATCATCGGAGCCGCCGTCTCCGTCATACCATATCCTTGGATGAACGTGATACCGTCCATGCCATTGAAGAAGTGGGCAAGGTCAACATTCAACGGAGCCCCTCCACATGCCAGATATTTCAGATTCGGTCCAAGCGCGGAACGGATGGACTTGCCGACAGTGGACATGAAGAACGAATGCTCGGTGCGGGCGATCAGGGAATGTCCGGCCCCATTCTGCTCATCCTTGGACCACTGGACGAAATGCTCGAACGCCTTGGCGAAGATTCTGCCACGGATGCCGGCACCGGCCTTCTGCGATGCGGCGTTGTACACCTTCTCGAACACACGGGGCACGCCAAGCAGATATGTCGGTTTGAAGCTGCGCAGATCGGCGAGCAGGTGCTTGGCGCCGGGAAGATAGCCGACCACGCCTTGACCGCCGATGGCCACGTACTGGATGTAACGGGCGAAGCAGTGCGCCAACGGCAGAAATAGCATCAACCGATTCGGTTGGTAAAGCATGTCGTCGAGGATGATATAGCCGTTGAGCACTATATGGGTGAAATTACGATGGGACAGCATCGCGCCTTTCGGGCGTCCTGTGGAGCCCGACGTGTAGACGATGGTGAGCATGTCGTCCGCCTTGACCCGGGAAATGGCCCGATCGAGCGCGTCGTCGTCGATGCCCTCCCCGAAATCCACGACTGCATCGAGTCCATCGGCTTTGAAGTTGAACACATAACGCAATCCCTCATATTCGTCGCGAATCTGTTCAAGGGTCTGCGTGTGCGAGGAATCCCCGGCGAAGGCGATGATCGGCTCAACCTCCTCGACAATGGAGGCTGCCTGCTTGGCCGAATCCGTCTCATATATCGGGACGCTCACCGCACCGATCGCGGCGCAGGCAAAATCCACTACACCCCATTCATAACAGGTCGGGGAATAGATGACCACCATGTTTCCCGGCTTGACGCCAAGACCGATAAGTCCTTTCGCCACAGCGCGCACGCGGGCGAGCATCTGGGCCGCCGTCACATCATGCCATTGCCTGGTATCGTCATCCTGCCATTGCGCAATAAGGTCATCCGGGGTCTTCCCCGCACGACGTGCCAGCAATGCGTAGACCGTGTCCTCATCCGTGGTGCTGTAAGCCGGTTCCGGTACAAATTCTCTCAACATGATTTCTATAGTAGTTGCCGTTCTTCCAAGGCGCACTGGAAACCCTTGAAATCAGCTGTAAATAGCCAATCTCAAGGGTTTTGCCTTAATATTCCGCTTTAAAAAACGTCAGCCGAAATCAGCCACGGTGCATCTCCATACGGATCCCTTGAACACGAAGGTTGTATTGCAGCTCATCCGCAGGTCGCCGATGCTGAGCAGCACGGTGCATTCGAACTTCGTCGGCGAAACCAGCCATCCGCTGACCATGAACACGTTGATGGGCAGCAGACCGAACCTGGCGTGAAGTCTGATGTCCTCCTTCATGTGATTGATCAAAAGACCTGACGCCGTCTTCAACCGACGCATGCAGTCCTCCGTTAGGATGCGTTCAACGTGCGCCGGCTTCCGGCGGCCACGGAAGATGTCGATGACATCACACGACAGGCGCGCCCCCAAAAGCGCCAGATAATGAGCCTGCCCGACGTCCCACGGCGTGTCGTCGATGCGGACGATATGATACGGGATGCGTTTGTGAGACAATTCCGATTCCAGAAAACCATCGTATGAGGAAAGGGCTTTCTTCTCTCTTTTCAGCTGTTCTAACAGCCGGTTATCTTCTTCGTTGAAGTCCAATAACGTATCCAATCCTGATGACGGAATCCTGTCTGGTTCGTCGTCGCGTAAAACATCATCGTTATCCACCTCCTGCTCGGGATTGGATTGCGAACCCGGAGGTGGAACATCTTCTTTGAATAAATCGTCCATATAAAATGGCCTCCTTTATCGGATGTCATCCGACTCTGCTGAGAAGGACGTAATGACCATTTAGACATAAGAAATTCCCCCCGTCAAGTCGATGGAGGGAATTATCGAATATATGGACAGCCCACCCTTCAGGGGCGGGCTGCGATCATTCGGTCACCGGTTCGGGGTGACGGTGACCGGACAACGCTGGAAGCTCTTCAGATCGACATAACCAGTGGTGGCCATGGCCCGGCGAAGAGCGCCGACGAAATTGGTGGTGCCATCCGCGTTGTGGCTCGGGCCAAACATCACTTCCTCCAAAGTGCCCACGGTTCCCACGTTGGTACGGAAACCACGCGGCAATGTCTGGTGACGCGCCTCGGCACCCCAGTGCATACCCTGGCCGGGTGCTTCCTTGGCACGGGCCAACGGAGAGCCAAGCATCACCGCATCCGCGCCGAGAGCGAAGGCCTTGATAAAGCTTCCGGAATCACCCATGCCTCCATCGGCGATCACCTGCACGTAACGACCACCCGATTCATCCATGTAATCACGTCGCGCCTCGGCGACGTCGGCGATGGCCGTGGCCATCGGCGCATGCACTCCGATCGTGTTGCGGTTGGCAGAGACCGCTCCTCCGCCGAAGCCGACGAGGACGCCGGCCGCGCCGGTACGCATCAGATGCAAAGCCGCCGTGTAGTTGGCCGCACCCCCGACGATGACCGGAACGTCCAGGTCATAGATGAACTTCTTGAGGTTGAGGGGCTCGTGGTCCTTGGAGACATGCTCCGCGGACACAACGGTGCCACGGATGACGAACAGGTCGACGCCCGCCTCAAGCACCGTCGAATAATAATCCTGCGTGCGCTGGGGCGACAACGCTCCGGCGACGGTGACGCCGGCGTCGCGAATCTCATGCAGGCGCTCGACGATGAGCTCCGGCTTGATTGGCTCGGCATAGATCTCCTGGATGCGCTCAGTGGCCTTGTCCGCCGGCAACTGCGCGATTTCGTCAAGCAGCGGCTGAGGATCAGCGTAACGAGTCCACAACCCTTCAAGATCAAGCACGCCGAGCGCGCCCATTTTGCCCATGGCGATGGCCGTGGCCGGGCTGGTCACGGAATCCATTGGAGCGCCGATGACCGGCACGTCGAATTCATAGGCATCGACCTGCCAGGAAGTGGATACGTCCTGAGGGTCACGGGTACGACGGGAGGGGACGATGGAGACATCGTCCAGCGAGTAGGCCAGACGGCCTTTCTTGCCCAAACCGATTTCAATTTCCTGAGACATGGTTTCAAGGCTAATGCTCAGCTATGACAGTGGCTTCAAGCGTGTCCTTCCATGGTTTTGGACATTTCCGCACGTAATTAACACATATGTATTAAGACGGGATTCATCACCTCAATCCTGACAGGAGGACAAACCATGGCCAAAATCAAGGTCGAAGGCAAAGTCGTCGAACTCGACGGCGACGAAATGACCCGCGTCATCTGGAAGGACATCAAGAACCGTCTGATCCTGCCATATCTCGACGTGGACCTGGATTACTACGATCTGGGCATTGAGAATCGAGACGCCACCGACGACCAGGTGACCGTGGACGCGGCGAAGGCCATCCAGCGGGAGCATGTCGGTGTCAAGTGCGCCACCATCACCCCGGACGAGGCTCGCGTCAAAGAATTCGGCCTTAAGAAGATGTGGAAGTCCCCCAACGGCACCATTCGCAACATCCTCGGCGGAACCATCTTCCGCGAGCCGATCGTCATGAGCAATGTGCCGCGTCTGGTGCCGGGATGGACCAAGCCGATCGTCGTGGCCCGTCATGCATTCGGCGACCAGTACAAGGCTACGGACTTCAAGGTTCCGGGAGCCGGACAGCTCACCGTCACGTTCACGCCGGAAGACGGCGGCGAACCCATCCAGCACGTCGTGTACAACTACGGCCCCGATGGCGGCGTCGCCCAGGTGCAGTACAACGTCAACGACTCCATCCGCGGATTCGCCCGAGCCTGCTTCAATTACGGACTGATGCGCGGCTATCCGGTGTATCTGTCCACCAAGAACACGATTCTCAAGGCATACGACGGGCAGTTCAAGGATATATTCGCCGAAGTGTTCGAAACCGAATACAAGGACAAGTTCGAGGCGGCCGGACTGACCTATGAGCACCGACTGATCGACGATATGGTGGCCAGCTCCTTGAAGTGGCATGGCGGATACATCTGGGCCTGCAAGAACTACGACGGCGACGTGCAGTCCGATTCCGTGGCACAGGGCTTCGGATCACTTGGCCTGATGACCTCCGTCCTGATGACCCCCGATGGGCAGACCGTCGAGGCCGAGGCGGCACATGGCACGGTGACCCGCCATTATCGCCGTTGGCAGAAGGGCGAGAAGACCTCGACCAACCCGATTGCCTCTATCTTCGCATGGACGGGCGGCTTGAAGCACCGTGCCGACCTTGATGGCACTCCGGAGGTCAGGCATTTCGCCGAGACTTTGGAAAAGGTCATTATCTCGACCGTCGAAGGCGGCCAGATGACCAAAGACCTCGCCATGCTCATTGGTCCCGACCAGCCATGGCTTGATACCGAGGGCTTCATGGACGCGCTCGATGAGAATCTGGCGAAGGCATTGGCGGAATAATCGTCGGCTCTCAAAGGGAAACCCGTATGCGTCTACACGCGTATACGGGTTTTTCAATGCTCGGATATTACAATCGATGGTCAGTATGAGAAATCCGCCCACCGTATTTCGCAAAGGACATGGCATGACACTGCATCGCACGACCACGACGAAACGGCTGCTCGCCCTGCTGGCATCGGCCTGCATGGTGGCTGTCATGGGCGCGTGCTCGTCCAATGACGGCGCACAGTCGCAGGACAAGGCCACACAGTCCAGCACGGTGAATCCGACCGGCAGCGTGGCGATCTTCACGCCGGCCGACGGCATCACCATCTCCCAGCAGACGCCATTGAGCAAATGGGAGAAGATCGTTCCCGAAATCGTGTCGTCATTGAAGCAAGAGGGCGTCAAGAGTGGCGACATCACCGTCAAGACCTCTTCGAATCTCGCCAAGCAGAGTCAAAGCGTGCAGGACTATGTGGTGGACCACATCAACGGCTCCGAACATTCATCCTCGAAGGGCGGAACCACTTTGGTGGTGGCACCGGTCGCGGATCTGTCGGAATCCGATAGGCAGTACGGCGACTATGCGGGACATGGCATCACTTGGGATTCCGATGCGTCGGACGAGGATGCGAAAGATCATGCGCAATCGGCGCAACGTCTGGTATCGGCACTGCGCCTCGCCCAGAACGAGGGCATGAAGGTGGTTCTGGTTTCCAACACTCTCCAGGGATACGCTCCGGACGTGTACGTTCCAATGGTCACCGCCGAGCAGATCGGAAAGCTGCAGGCACGGGAACTTGTCAGCAAGCTCGAACTCGACAAAGCGTCTTCCAATGCCCCCAAGCAGATCGAGGTGTTGCTCCCCTACGATGAGACGGACGAGCACGGCAATAAGGAGGACACGTCCTTCGCACAGCATGTGTTCAAGGGAATCTGGCAGATTCTCGGACCGTATTTCAAGGACGGCAAGGCCGTCTCCCCCTCCGGAACGCTCACCGCGTCAACCGATGAATCCGATTGGCAATCCGTGGCGTTCGAATCCGCGAAAGCCGAGCAGGTTAAATCCGCACTCGCCGAACGTCTCGGCATGGATGAGGACGACACTCACCCCACCCGCATCGACGGCATCATCTCATGCAACGACTATGTGGCAAAGAACGTAGCCGATGAATTGGCAAAACTCGGTTATACCGGTTCCTCGGCGGACGTCAATCCGTCCATCACCATCTCCGGCATCGTGGATAGCATCACCGGGAAAAAAGATCTGGAGAGAAAGACGGTGCCCAGTCCTACGAGCGCCTCGACCGATGATGACGGCAACAAGGAATCGGATGATGAGGAGAACGCGCAGTGGCCGATCATCACCGGATACGGAGCATATATCAGCTCCATGCCGAATATTGTCAACGGCAAACAATGGATGACCGCGATGGAGAATCGCAAGACCCTGGCCAAGGACATCGCACGGACTTGCGTGCGTTTGAACGTCGCAGACAAGCTGTCCAAGTTCGACTTCATCATCTCAACGACGGTTGAAGGAAAGAAAACGCCGACCATCCATGAGGACGTTCTGGCGATAAGCGCGGGCAATCTCAAGAAAACCCTGATCGAACCCAACTATATATCCCTGGCGGACGCCGGTCTGTGACCGCCGCCTCAACTGTGATGGAATCCGGAAGAAGCCCGGGAGATGTGGAACAACGTCTCCCGGGCTTCTTTCGGATAGCGCTCAAAGCTTATTCGGCGTGGGACGCCGGCTTCCTCGGCACATAGATGACCTTGTCTATCAAGGTGCGATAATGCTCGACCACAGCTTGCCGGCGCGCTTTCATACTCGGCGTGACCAGACCGTTCTCCTCGGTGAACTCATCGGGGACGATTTCAAACTTGCGGATCGACTCGGCACGCGAAGCGAGCTCATTGGCCTTGTTGACCGCGCGTTCGACCTCGGCACGCACAATGGGGTTCTTCGAGGCTTCATCCAAATCGGCAACGCGTTCCGCACCCTTGGACTCCAACCACAGGTTCGTCTCGGTCAAATCAAGGGAGATGATGGCCGCAATGAAGGGCCTACGGTCGCCGATCATCACGCATTGGCTCACCACCGGCGAAGTCATGATGGAGGCCTCCATCTCGCACGGGGAAACGTTTTTGCCGCCAGCGGTGATGATGAGATCCTTCTTACGACCGACGATGGAAACGAAACCGTCGTCGTCAATGGAACCAAGATCTCCGGTATGCAGCCATCCATCAACAATCTGTTGTCTGGTGACATCGGGATTGTTATGGTAACCCGCGCACACAGCAGGGCTTTTGATGCACAGCTCTCCATCTTCGTCCACACCCATGGTCACTCCTTGCAAGGGCAGTCCAATGGTGCCTATCCTGTAGCCTTCGGTCGGGTTGACGCTTGAGGGAGCACAGGTTTCGGTCATGCCATAGCCTTCCAGCAACGGAAGGCCGACGCCGTTGAAGAAGTGCGCGATGGAGGAGTCCAGCGGCGCGCCACCGGAGACCGCGTATTCGACATGACCGCCGAACACGTCCATGATCGATGAATACACCAGCTTGTCATACAAGGCATGCTTCGCGTTCAACGCGAAGGGAATCCCCTTGCCTGATTGCTGAGCATGGGACCAGTCATATGCGGTACGGGTGGCGCCCGCGAACACACGTCCCTTGAAACCGGAACCGGCCTTCTGCGATGCCGCGTTGTAGATCTTTTCGAAAATCCTTGGCACGGCGAGGATGAATGTCGGCTTGAACGCCTTGAAATCAGCGAGAATGGTCTTCAGATTGCTGGAAAGACCAAGCGAGACATTGCCGGCGAAGCAGAAGAACTGCATGTACCTTGCGAATACGTGGGCCAACGGCAGGAACAGCAACAGGCGACGATTCGGCTTCATGGCGATATCCGGCATGGAATTGACACCGGAATAGGTGATGAACACGAAATTGGCGTGCGTCAATTCGACGCCTTTTGGTGTGCCGGTGGACCCGGATGTGTACACGATGGTGGCCAGATCGGAACCCTTGACCGCCTGTTCACGTTCAAGAAACTCTGCATCCGATACCGCATGACCGTATTCGATGATGGTATCGAGAGCGCCAAGTCCAATGACATACACGTCACCGAGATCGGAGCATTGCCCGCGCACGGATTCAATCTTGTCGCGCTGGGCGTCGTCCTCGGCGAAAGCCATTTTGACGTTGGCGTCGTTGAAGATCATCCTCACTTGGGCCGGCGAGTTCGTCTCATACACCGGAACGGTGAGCGCGCCGATGGACATGATGGCCACGTCGAGCGCCGTCCATTGCCAGCATGTGTGCGCGATGATGGACACGGAATCCCCGGGCATCACGCCGCGCGCGATAAGCCCTTTGGCGAGGGCCACCACCTTATCCCTGAATTGTGCGGCGGTGAACGCATCCCATTCTCCCTGGTCGTTCTTGTATTCAACCAGATTGTCGTTCGGAGTGCGTTCCGCACGCTTCTCGAGCACTGAGAAGATGTTCCTGTCCGCATCGATCGCATGTTCCAGAGGCCGCGTGTATTCCTTGATCATAAGCTTCCCGCTTCTCGAAATCCGTTGTACATACAGCATCATAACCGTCATGCCGCACTTTCCTCCGAAGCCGCGACTCCACGGCAACGAGATGCATGGGACAAGCCGATCATGCTGCCTTAAGACCTACCCTCATCGCCTCCACTCTGCCTGATGGATCCGAATAGTCACGTCCAATGCCTTTGAGACCCCAATGCAGACACTGATCGGAGCAGTGCTCCGAAGCACCTTCGACACGTGCGAAACGTTCCCCTTTGACGACGGATGTCCCAACCGCGCGTGTCGTGGCGGCCGGTTCGAACGTCGATGTAAGGTTCCCCGCATTCGCGCCATGGCGAAGAGTCACTACGGATTTGCCAGCCACTTTGCCACTGAAGGCGATCGTCCCGTCTGCAGGCGCGAGAATGGCATCCTGCGCCCGGGCCTGCAAATCCACCCCACGATGGCCCGGCAACCATTGTTTGGCCGGCGCATCGTATGCGCCGACGATTCGCGTCTGTTCCAAAGGCCATCGCATCAACGCCCGGCATTCCACCTGCGCAGCATCACCCGCCGTGGCGGTCTCCGCATGCGCATATGCCGGCGGAACTCGCAGACCGCAAGCCACGAATGCGGCGCTCGCCGACACACATACGATCATCGCGGCCGCACATCGACGGCGATTGCGCTCCTCGGCATCATCGGACATTCTGCTGCGGCGAATTCGCCGACGGTATTCTCTGCTATCCATGGTGATTTCCTTTGCCTGCGTTGCGGTCGGGAATCGAAAGCATGCCATCGTTGCGAACCGGTTGTCCAATCAAAACGACCTTGTGGTCGGAGAACCGCACTTATCCACATGCTTCGGGCGTGTCGCGCCCGAAGCTGCCACAGACGTCTCCTCGTGTGGCATACGATGTAACGCATGAGCGACAACACCACGCAACGCAAGGCGTTGCAACAGCTGCAGGACGAACCAGACCAGGAGCGCATCGCTTACTATCGCAAGCCATTCATGGTGCTATGGGCGGCCGTGCAGGAAGCGTCAAGCGAACTGCAGGACGATTACGCCCTTTCCCCCGAGCTCGCCCAGCTATGGGTCGCGGAACAGCTGCGGCAGGTGTCGGATTCCTTGGTGGACAGGCTTGCCGAAATCGCCGTGGCGCGTGGCGAATCGAAATCGAATGTGGCACGTGCTGCGGGCGCGAGTCCGGACAACGTGTTGCGCCGTTTTCCCCGACTCAAGACGAATGCATCGCATGGGCGCACGCTTGTCGACAATGTGCTCGACACTTTGGAGTAATTCTATTCAGGGAGAGACTAAGTTGAAACAATTTCATGCACTCGACACGAGTTTTGTCTGAGAATGTCAGAGAACTACGGTCTGGAACATTCCCGTAATTCTCACTTGAATCATGCCGGAACCCTACTCCCATAAAGGCTTCCATCTAAGCTCCTGCGACTGGGCTTGAACCAGTGACCGTCCGATTAACAGTCGGATGCTCTGCCAACTGAGCTACGCAGGAATGTTCCCGCCCGGAAGACAAGCTTCCGTGCACAAGTCACATATATTACACGAATCATCCAATCATGCAAATCGGAAGCACCACAGCGTGTCGTATCACCATTCGAGCTCTTCGATGTCCATCGGATGCGAATTGGTTTCGATCGATGAGACACGCCCGTCATGCATACGTATCACTCGATCAGCGATTGGGGCAATTGCTGAATTGTGCGTCACAATCACCACTGTCGCGCCCTTTTTACGACTCATGTCCTGAAGAATACGCAGCACCTGCTTGCCCGTGTTGTAATCAAGCGCACCTGTAGGCTCATCGCAAAGAAGAATCTTCGGATTCTTCGCCACCGCGCGTGCGATCGCCACTCGCTGCTGCTCGCCGCCGGACAGCTGCGCGGGAAAATTATCGGCCCGATCGGACAATCCCACGTCGGCGAGCGCGCTGTCGGCATCCTGCGCGTCGGAGACGATCTGGGAGGCGAGCTCCACGTTCTCACGTGCCGTGAGGTTCGCCACAAGGTTGTAGAACTGGAATACGAATCCGATGTCAGTCCGACGGTATGCGGTCAGCTGTTTGGGTGTGTAGCCGGAGATGTCCTTGCCGTCGATGATCACCTGTCCCGAGGTGTTGGTGTCCATGCCGCCCAGAATGTTGAGCACTGTCGATTTTCCAGCGCCGGATGCACCGAGAATGATGGCGAGTTCTCCTCTGTCGATGGTGAAGGACACATTGTCGTTGGCTGTGATGGTGGTGGATCCCATATGGTAGCGCTTGGTGCTGTTTCTCATTTCGATGTATGCCATGTCGCACTCCGTTCCCCTGTCCGACGTCCATGTCCGGGCCAATAGGCCTTTTCTTTGACTATACGACTAAAGTAGGGTTTGTGGTTCCATGCAGAGGAAAGGATTTTTCCATGGATGTCTCCAATGATGCCGACCGTTTGCAAACGCTGCTGTACAGCTCCTATTCAGCGGATACCGTACGGCAGTTGGAACGTCCTCTGCTGGACGATGGCGTGCCGCTGATGCGCATGGCGGCTTCCGCCGCCGCTCAAGTGACGATGGCGCTACTCGATGACGAGGACCTTCCGATTGAGGATGCGCGTGTCACCGTGTTGGCTGGTGCCGGGAATAATGGTGGCGATGGACTGTACGCGGGCGCCAAATTGGCGAATGAGGGGGCACAGGTGACCGCGATTGCGGTCGGACGTTCTTTGCATGAGGAGGCATTCAGGGCATTCGTGCATGCCGGCGGGCGCGTACTGGTGCTTGATTCAGCGGCCGATATTCCGGGATGCACATCCGGATTTTCCGCAGGCGAGGCCGGTGAGAGGCTTCAGGCGGCGATTGAATATGCGAGGAGCTCGCATGTAGTGCTTGACGCGATGACCGGCATCGGGTCGGTCGGCGCATTGCGGGGCATCGCAGGTACGTTGGCCGCGTCCATTGGATCGGATGGCGAGCTGCCGGACAAACCCGCATTGCCGGATAATGAGCCGTCCGCCGATCTGCCGTTGGTAGTGGCCATCGATGTGCCGTCCGGGGTGGGGGTTGATGACGGTTCGCTGCCGGGACCGTACATTCCCGCGGATGCAACGGTGATGTTTGGCGCGATGAAGCCATGCGCGATGGTGCCTCCCGCCTCGTACGCGTGCGGCCGGGTCACGTTGGTGGACTTTGGCTTCGACATTGATGACGCCGTTCCGCTCGCCGAGATGACGGATGGCAATTTTGTCTCGGATTCGATTCGTCTGCCTCGGCTTGCGGATGGCAAGTATTCGCGTGGCGTGGTTGGATTGGTGACTGGCTCGACACGCTATCCCGGTGCCGCCGTATTGTCGGCGAGGGCCGCGGCCCGGACGAATACCGGCATGGTGCGGTATCTGGGACCTCAACGCGCGCAGGATATGGTACTCTCCGTATTGCCGGAGGCTGTGCTCGGCAAGGGAAGGGTCGAGTCGTGGGTGGTTGGTTCCGGAGTGCCGGCCGCAGGCGCTGAAATGGGTGAGGATGACACGCAGCGCGTCACAACCGCGGCTTTGCTGGAGCATTACGCTTTGCATGAGACCGATGACGAGATGAACGCGCGGGCCTTGGCCATGCCTCCCATCGTGGTGGATGCAGGCGCATTGGATCTGCTGCCGGATCGCGTCGCGCCGCAGGTAGTGGCCACGCCGCATGCCGGAGAATTGGCCGCTTTGCTGAACCGTTTGGACGGCGATGCTGCCGAGCCCGTTTCCAGGCAACAGGTGGAGGCCAATCCCCTACGTTCGACGTTGCGGGCGCATAAGCTGACCGGCGCAACGGTGCTTCTCAAAGGTGCCGTCACCATTGTGGTTGGTTCCGACGGCGACGGAGGCGACCGAATCATCCTGTCGGGACGAGCACCCGCATGGATGGCCACCGCAGGTTCGGGAGACGTACTGGCCGGCATGTTGGGAGCGTTGATGGCGCAACAGGATGATCTGCTCAACGACGATCCCGCTTTGGTGCCGGAAGTGGCGGCGGCCGCCGCATACATGCATGGGCTTGCTGGTGCGATCGCCAGCGGATCGAAGCAACGCGGCTGGTGCCGTCCGCGTCTGTACGGTCACGCCACTAGGAGTTCCGCGAATGCGGTAGGCCATCCGATCGTCGCCACGGATGTCATCGCCGCCATCCCCCAGGCCTTCGACGAGCTGATCCGCTAGATAATTACCACCCCGCTTACCACCCCGCGCGCGAATGGCTTCCGGCCCGCTTCTTATGTTGGTTGTCTGACAAGAGAGGTGGGTGCATGCAACAGTTTTCCGTGGTCCTGAACCAGCTCATCGGCATGGGTGTCATGCTGGTCGTGGGCGTGGTATGCGTCAAGACGAAACTATTGAACGAGGATTCCCTGCAGGGGGTATGTCGTCTGATCCTGAACGTGGGCATTCCGATGCTGGTGTTCTCCAATGCCGTTTCCGGAACCACGCGTGAGGACCTGTTCGGCTCCGCGGCGGTCATCGGCATCACAATCGCGTTGTACGCGCTGCTCATCCTATCAATGTGGCTGCTGGCGAAGCTGCTTCGTCTGCCGGGAGAGCGTGGACGCATGTTCCAAGGCGCGTTCATCTTCGGCAATGCCGGCTTCATCGGCCTTCCATTGATTCTGGCGTTGTTCCCCAAACAGGGCGCATTGTATTTCGCGCTGATGTCGCTGACCGACCAGTTCTTCTTCTGGACCTATGGCGTATGGATCACCAGGCCGAAGTCGAACCGGCAGACGTATATGGACGAGCATCCGGCTAAGACTCTGGGGTCGAGGCTTCTCGGCATGCTGAGCCCCGCGTTGGTGGCGGTGATTCTGGCGATTGCGATTGTGCTCATCGGCATTCCGGTGCCGCAGGTGGTGATTGCTCCCCTGCATTCGCTTGGCGCCATCTCCACGCCGTTGTCGATGATCTATCTCGGTGGGCTGTTCGTGCTGCGCGACTGGGCTGGCGTATTGAAACGATACGAGCTGTATGTGGGCATCGTGGTCAAGATGGTGCTCTTCCCCATCGCGTTCCATGTGCTGATCGTCACCGTGCCGCCGATGCTCGGGCTGGGGGCGATTCCCCGTAGCATGGCGGATATGATGACGATCATCGCGGGGCTGCCGACCATGAGCGCCATTGTCATGTTCTCGGAACGCGAGCATAATATGCCCGAATATGCTGTGGGACTGGTGCTGTCCACCACCGTGGCGAGCCTGTTCACACTGCCTGTCGTATCGTATCTGACGTTCTGACGTTCTCGCGGAGGACTGAAATGCAGAACGAGATGAGGGACTTTCCCATGATTACGGATACGGTACACTGACGAGGACGGACACATGTCTATGGAAAGGATTCCGATGGTTACCGCAACATCATCGATCACTGACGTTGTCTTCGATTTCTGCGGAGTGCTGCTGGACTGGCAGACGCGCGCATGTCTTGAAGGCAAATTCGATGACGGGCTCGTGGACCGCATCTGCGAGGATGACGACCCGTGCGGTTTCTTCAGATATGAGGATCGCATGGACGCCGGCGAGGATTTCGATTCAATCTGGCCCGATGTGGTGCGGGAGCAGGGCAGACAGATCGCCGACATCTTCCGTTACTACATCACCCATTATGATGATGCGTTGCCGCGCATGCTGCCCGGAATGGAGCAACTGCTGCGTGACCTGAAGTCGGCCGGCTACGGCGTATGGGGATTGACGAATTGGTCGCATGAGACATTCCATTTCGCATTCGACAAGTTCCCGCAGCTTGCCGAGTTGTTGGACGGCACCGTCGTCTCCGGAGTGGAGAAGATGCACAAGCCCAACGCAGACATCTACGAACTGGCGATATCTCGTTTCGGCCTGCAGCCGGAACATAGTGTGTTCCTGGATGACACGGCGAAGAACGTCGCGGGCGCGCAGGCCGTCGGCATGCATTCCTTCCGCTTCATGGACGCGGAACAGGCACGTGAGAATCTCGAATCCTTGGGCGTGCGCGTGTAGGACGGAATGACACGCAATCGCATGTCCATTATGCAAAAAAGGAATCCTATAAATCGCCGTTTCGTAAAGCGACGCTGGTATAAGTAGTAGTTATGACCCTCCTTCAGCTGAAATACATCGTCAAAATCGTCGAATGCGGCTCCATGAACGAAGCCTCGCACGAACTGTACGTCTCCCAGCCCGCGCTGAGTTCCTCGGTGAAGGAGCTTGAGAATGAGCTTGGCATCGAGATCTTCACCCGCTCCTCGCAAGGCATCGCCTTGACCGTGGACGGTGCGGAGTTCCTCACCTATGCGCGTCAGGTCCTCGACCAGGCCTCGCTGCTCGAGGAACGTTACAAGAACGCGAAGCCACGCAAACAGCTGTGCTCCGTGTCGACTCAGCATTACATGTTCGCCGTGGAGGCTTTTGTGGAGATGATCAACTCCATCAAGTCCGACGAATACGAGTTCACCATCCGTGAGACCCGCACCAAGGACATCATCAACCAGGTGGCGAACATGCTTTCGGAGATAGGCATCATCTATCTGTCCGATTTCAACAAGGATGTGATCGGCAAGATGCTGCGGGAGAAGCACCTTGAGTTCCATCCGCTGTTCCGGGCGCCGTTGCACGTGTTCATCTCGCGCAACAATCCGCTTGCCGGCAAGAAGAAGGTCACCATGGATGACCTGAAACCGTTCCCCTTCATCCAATACGAGCAGGGTGAGGAAGGGAGCTTCTTCTTCGCGGAGGAGGCCGTCTGGCCGGAGTATTCCCCCAAGCAGATCAACGTGACCGACCGTGCCACCATTCTGAACTTCATCATCGGCTTGAACGGCTACACGGTTTGCACCGGTATCGATAACGGCGACCTTAATAACGAGAAAATCGTCACCGTGCCGCTTGATACCGATGAGACGATGCTGGTCGGTTGGATTGCCAACGAACGCGCCAAGCTTTCGAAGGCCGCGGAAACATATTTGGAAAAGCTGAAGTCGGTGGTTTCAAGCCACGGCTATAACCTCATCGATTAGATTGACCGTTGGCAGGTCTGTCAGGCTCAGATCCTGAAGGTAACAAGAAAGTCCCGCACCAACTCACGGATGGTGCGGGACTTTCTTGTTACAGCTGTCTCTTACGACAACCTTGGACTGTTATCAGGCGCCGTATCGTGCCAGATACGCGTCGGCGGCCGCCTTGATCTCAGGAGTGACGTATGGAGCGCCGTCCGCCGTCCGGATATGCTGACCTGCTTCGAAGATCTCCCTTACGTTGGCGATGGCGAACACAGGGAAACCGAATTCGGATTCGACGGCCTTCACCGCGGACGTATCGGAGTCCTTGGTCTTTTCCATACGATCCACGCTCAGCACCAGTCCGACGACTTCGACGTCGGCCTCGGCCTTGAGTTTCGGAATGACCTCACGCACGGCGGTTCCGGCGGTCATCACATCGTCGACGAGCAGTACCTTCATGCCATCCCTGAGCTGGGTGCCGACCATCATGCCGCCGTCTCCATGGTCCTTCTTCTCCTTGCGGTCGAAGGTGTAGCCGACTTCCATGCCGTGGGCATTGGTCAATGCGATGGCTGTGGATACACCCAGAGGAATACCCTTGTAGGCCGGACCGAACACGGTGTCGATATCCTTCGGCAGGTTGCCGGCTTCGATTTCCGCGATGATCTTCTCGGCGTAGAACGAGCCAAGACGAGCAATCTTGCGTCCGTCGTTGAATGCGCCGGCGTTGATGAAATACGGCGATTGGCGGCCGGATTTCAAGGTGAATTCGCCGAATTTCAGCGCCTGCGCCTCCAGTAGGAATTCGGTGAAACGATGATCGAGCGAAGCGGTCATTTGTTGGTTCTCCTTTTTTCGACGGTTGACTGCGACCTATGGCCGCGATGGATGATTATTCGCCGTGCCGGCGGCCGAATCAGCGCCAGGTCTCCCCTTTTGCGAGCTTGTCGGCAAGCTCGGGACGCTCGTCGAGCAGGTCATCAAGCTCGCGGGCCACACGCAGCGGTGCGGTCGGTTCGAACAACGCCGCCGCACCGACTTCAATGGCATTGGCTCCGGCATACAGATATTCGAGGGCCGTCTCACCGGAGTCGATGCCGCCGATGCCGATGATCGGTATGGTCGGCAATGCGGCACGCACACGCCACACCGCGGCAAGGCCGACGGGCAGCACGGCAGGGCCGGAAACACCACCGGTGACGTGCGTGATAATCGGCTCGCCAGTGCGGATATTGATGCGCATTCCAAGCAGCGTGTTGATCAGGCTCAACGCATCGGCACCGCTTTCCACGGCGGCGCGCGCCGGCACGGTGATGTCGGTAACGTTCGGCGTGAGCTTGACGATCATCTTCTTATCGGTGATCTTGCGCAGCCGGGTGATGAGCCTGGACAATGCCACCGGATCAGTGCCGACGCTCATGCCACCGGCGGACACGTTCGGGCAGCTCACGTTGATTTCCAGCATATCGGCTGGCGAATCGTTGAGTTTGGCCACCACTTCGGCGTAGTCGTCGTCGCAATGGCCTGCGACGTTGGCTATGACCGTCGCGTTGATGGCTTTGAGCTTGGGCAGGTCGTCCTCCAAATAATGGTCGACGCCCGGATTCTGCAACCCGACGGCGTTGATGTTGCTGGACGGACCTTCCGCGGTACGCACGCCGGGGTTGCCTTCCCACGGCACCGGAGAGACACCTTTGGTGGTGACAGCCCCCAACTGGCTCACATCGTAGAACCAGCGCACCGCCGCGTATTGGAATGTGCCGGAAGCCGTGGCCACCGGATTCTTCCATGGAACACCCGCCACCTGTGTGGGATGCTTCCATTCGTGCTGTTCGTACAGGTTCGCATGCTGCGGTTGCTCCACGTTCATGCTCACTCCCCCCATCCCAGTTGTTCACGGGTGAATACCGGTCCGTCGGAGCAGACCTTCAGCCGCCCTTCGGCCGTGTCGACGGTGCAGAGCACGCAAGTGCCGTAACCACAGCCCATACGCTGTTCGAGGCTCAGCTGAGCCTCGATGCCGCGTTTCGCCGCCCATGCCGCAACGGCCTTCATCATCGGCAACGGACCACATGAAAGGATGACTGGCTTCCTCTCCCCCGTCGTCAGTTCGTTTTCGATACGATTGAGCAACGTGATGACGTTGCCTTCGGATTCGTCGATGCTGTACACCTTGTCCGCGTATCGGCCGACATACTCATCGCCGAAACGCACATTGCGATAGCCGAATACCGCTGTGCTTGTGGCGTGTTCCAGACCCGCGATATGCTGCGCGGCACGCACCAACGGCGGCACGCCGAGGCCGCCGGCCACCAGTACGTAATTCGCCGTCCGCTTGGTGTCGAAACTGTTGCCAAGGGGCCCCATCACGCGGATTGCGTCTCCCGCGCTCAGCTCGGCGAACTCGGCGGTGCCTTTGCCCACGACGGCGAATATAAGACTCACCTCGTCGCCTTCGACCTCGGCCACGCCGAACGGGCGGGGCATGAGTCGGGTCGGATCGTTGGAATACACGTCTACGAACTGCGCCGGCTTGGCGTGCCCGGCGATGTATTCGTCACGGAACGTCAGACGGTACACACCGTCGGCCAATTTATGGTTATCGACGATTTCGACCGTATGTCGGCTGGGGAAGAATCCAGCCTCCCTTGCCTCCGTGACGGTCGGCATGAACGTTGCTGCGGCGGTCATGGCTTCCTCTCTTTATGCTTCGTGTGATGGGACATGTTACTTGGGATTGATTTTCCACAGCTTACGGCAATACGGCACGCAAATCGTCACGCATGTTCTTCGCCGCCTCACGTGCCGATTCGGCGACTAGGTCCAGCGCGTCGTCCGCGCTCATGGATTCGTCGTATTTCCCGGATTTCCTCCACGCGCCGATGATTCCGCGTGACGAATTGACGAGCGCTCCCATGCCGTCCTTGTCGAACATGCCGGCCACGCCTTGAGCGGTGCCTCCCTGCGCGCCGTAGCCCGGCACCAGGAAGAACGTATGTGGCATGCGTGCGCGCAGAGTCCTGCCTTCCTCGGGATGTGTGGCGCCGACCACGGCGCCGACACGCGAATATCCGCTCTTGCCTACGGTTTCGGCGCCCCAGCCTTCGACCAAATCGGCGACATGCTCATATACGTGTTCGCCGGAGGCGAGTTCAAGCTCCTGAAGCTCGCTGCTGGATGGGTTGGAGGTGCGCACCAGCACGAAAATGTCCTTGTCGGACGAAGTGGCGGCTTCGACGAACGGCGAGATGCCGTCGGTGCCGAGATAGGGGTTCACGGTGACCGCGTCCTCGTGCCACGGATCGAAAGCGTCTTCCCCTGCTCCGACTCCGCTCAGATGGTGGGCGTAGGCGGCGGCGGTGGAGCCGATGTCACCGCGCTTGACGTCTCCGAGCACGTACAGTCCCTGTTGTTTGGCGTACTCGCAGGTCATGGCGTAGGCGTCGATGCCGGCGGGACCGAGCGCCTCGTACATGGCAATCTGTGGTTTGACCGCCGGTACGATGTCGGCCACGGCGTCGATGATGGCGCGGTTGAATTCGAAGAAAGCGACGGAAAGCTGGGTGGCCGGCGCCTCCGTCGGATCCTCAACCTGTTCGCCAATCTCCTCCGCGAAGCTTGCCACGATCTGTTCCGGCACCAAGGCTTCGGTGGGGTCGAGACCTACGACGCTTGGGTTCTGCTTGGCTTCGATGGCTTCGATGAGACGGTCCATCAGTCCTCCTTGTTGATACGGCTGAATGCCAGTTGCGAGCCGATGACGGTGGCGAGCGGCCGGCCGGTGACCTGCCAACCGCCGAATGGGGTGTTGCGTGCCGCGGAGTGGAACTGTTCCGGGTCGACCGTCCATTCCTCATCGGCATCCAGCACCACCAGATCCACTCGTTCGCTTTCGGGAACACGGCCTAGGTCGAGCACACGTTTGGTGGCATCGTCTCCGGGCACGGCATCGGCGTATTCGTCGAGTACGGCGGTGATGTCGGTCTTGTCGTGGCCCATGAGCGCAGCCGGACCGGTGGACATCAGCTCGATGAGCCGCTCGTCGGAGATGAATCCCCCGTCCACAAGCACTTTGTGGCATACGCCGTACGCGCATTCCAATCCGATGATGCCATTGGGAGCAGCAAGGAAACCGAGCTCCTTCTCCTTCATGGTGTGCGGGGCGTGATCGGTGGCCAGTAGATCCACCGTGCCGTCGGCGATAGCCGCGATGGTGGCCTGCCGGTCGGCTTCGGAGCGCAGCGGCGGGTTCATCTTCGCCAACGTGCCGTATTTGAGTAACGCCTCGTCGTTCAACGCGATATAGTGCGGCGCCGTCTCGCAAGTGATCGGCAGTCCCTCGGCTTTGGCCTTGCGGATTGCTTCGAAGGAGATCGCAGTGCTGACATGCTGGAAATGCACGTGCACACCGGTCTTGCGGGCCATCTCGATGTCGCGTTCGACGATTTTGAGCTCCGTGTCCTCCGGGATGCCGGGAACGCCGAGTTCGCGCGATACCGGTCCTTCGTTGACCGCGCCGATGTCATGATGCTCACAGTGCTCGATGAGATACAAGCCCGATTCCTCGACATTCTCGAACACCTGTTTGAGAATGTCCGATGTCACGGCCGCGCCGTCATCGCTGACGGCGGTCACCGGATGCGCCAGTTGGTAGGCATCCTTGCGGTCGTCATCATGCCCCGGCAGATATCCGACCCAGTCGGCCACATCGGTGGCCTCCCTGCCGGCACGTCCCTTCGACGCGCACACGCACAGGTCATAGCGGACCGGCAATTTGACATCATGTGCGGCCTCGTAATGCTGCAGATAATCAATGACGGTGTCATATCCGGCATCAAGCACTTCGGATGCGCCCGGCTGACCGGACTCCACCTTCATGCCATCCATCGCGGGAACGGTGTTCGGCATGATGAGCACGTTCGTGTATCCTCCGGATGCGGCGGCCGCACAGCCGGAAACCATGGACTCCTTATACGTCTGCCCGGGATCGCGGAAATGAACATGCGGATCCTCGAATCCGGGAGCGATGGTCATCGCCGAGGCATCCACGGATTCGTTCGTATCGGAGGGCACGACCAGGTCGATGATCTCTCCGGTGTTCCAGACCTTGATGTCGTGAAGGGTGAGGGACATGGGTCAGAACTTCGCTTCCTCGTCGCAGTAGTCACAGCGGTATTCCTGACGATCGGAATGCACC
>NZ_JBNMKH010000002.1:0-56532 GCF_050874245.1 Bifidobacterium sp.
AGCTTACGGTCTCACATCCATGCCCGCCGGCGACACCTCTGGGACAGTCAATCCCGACGAGATGCGGAAGGCAGCCGAGTCCAAAAGAGCTGACGAGGGCATCAGCCGAACGCTCAAACAACGAGGGCGTCGACGGGAAGCTTGGTGGATTGACGCACAACCAGCGACGATGAGACCTTGCGGAAGACCTTCTCCCCCGGCTTGTCGACATTCGGGTCACGGCCGTCGATACGTTCCTTGAGCACCTTCACCGACAGACGGGCGACCGCCTCAAGTCCCGGCGCAATCGACGTCAAAGCGGGCGACAAGTACTGCGAATCGTCGGAATTGTCGAAGCCGACCACGGAGATGTCGTCAGGAATGCGCAGGCCGCGCATCTGAATCGCATGCATCACGCCGGAAGCAAGCATATCGTTCAACGCGACGACGCCATCGACCTCGACGCCGGAATCCAGCAATGTATTCATGGCCCTCACACCATCGCTACGATGCCACATGCCAGATTCGACAACCAGACGATCATCGAATTCGACGCCGGCCTCCTCCAGAGCCTCAAGATAACCCTGATAGCGCAACGCGGCGGAACCGACCTTCTCACCCCGATGCACACCGACCACCGCCACATGCCGGCAACCGGTCGTCAACAGATACTGCGTGGCCCGCTTCGCACCTTCGACGTTCTCCGTGGCGATGTGGTCCACCTGGTCGGTGAAGATGCGTTCGCCGACCAGCACGAGTGGATAATCGACCTTCAGCTGCTCGACGTCATCCTGCCCAAGCTCCAAGGGGCTGTAGATCAGGCCGTCGATCATCGTCTGCTGGGCGCCATGCAGCGCTTCCAGCTCGCCGTCGCGCGAATACTGCGTCGGCTCCACGATCACGCGCAGGCCGACCTTCTTAGCCTCTTCGATGACGAGCGACGACAGTTGCGCGAAGTACGGCATCTGCAGGTCGGGAATGGCCAGACCGATGATGCCGGTCTGGCCCTTGCGCAGGTTGCGCGCCGAAACGTTCACCGTATACCCGAGTTCCGCGATGGCTTTGTTGACCTTGTCGCGAGTGGTCTGCGAGACGAATTCGTAATCGTTGACAACGTTGGAGACCGTTTTTATCGATACGCCGGCCGCTTTGGCCACCTCGCGCATGGTCACGACATGATCGCCGCTCCCCGCAGTTCGCTTCGGCATATATACCCCTCTACCCCTTCTGTCATTCAGCGAGCTCAGTCGCCCTCGCAACCGACCTCCATTGTCACTCCAGCATAGTCGGGGCCAAGCTCTTCCGCCGTCTGCATATCCAAAATGGGCATGCCTTCCTTGGACCAATGCACGCGGCGCACCTGGGCGTCACGGCCGCCGTAGCGCCCGTTCTCGTACTCGGCGTTGTGGAACACGTAGATGAGATTGCCGTCCTCGTCGTGCGACCACATGCCATGCCCCGTGCCAAGCTGCCACCGCCCGTTGTACATGCCGGACTTCTGCAGCGGATAATCGAGCTTCGTCCATGCGCCAGCATCGGTCAAATCGACGCCCTGCCCCGCCGGCGCGGTGACCAGGCCGGTCGTGTAGTCGATGCCGACCAGCGATCCCGAGTAGATCAGGAAGATCGTTCCGTCATGCACGATGGCGTTCGGCCCTTCGGCGATCATGTTGTCCCACGCGAATTCCGGCACGACGATCTGCTTCGGCTTGCTGGTGAGCTTCGCCGGATGACTCGGGTCGAAACTGGCAATCCAGATGCTGCCGACCTGCTGCCACGCATAGTACCAGCGGCCGGAATCATGCAGGACGGTCATGTCGAGCGAGATGCGCTGAATCGGGTTGAGCATCTCTCCATCCGGGTCGAGGATGGGTTCGGGCGTCGTCCAATTCTCCGGCACGCGCGGATCGAAATCGGTGCCGTCGGAATGCTGCTTGAGCTGCATGATATGGCAGCTGCCGGTCCACATGTCCGGCTTGCCGGCACGGTCGTTGGGGGTGCCGTCGGGATTGTCGGTCGACCCGTCGAAGCAGGGCATGAACAGGATCGACAGCTTGCCTCCGATCACATGCAGTTCCGGCGCCCAGAAGCATCCGGTCATCGGACGTCCTTCGGTGTTGAGGTCGCCGCATTTGAGCAGATCGATCTCCTCGGCGCGGCCGCCGGCGGCGTCGGAAAGCGCTTCGATGGAGTCGGCCACGCGCAGCGGCATGTGGGTCCTGCCATCGTTCGGATCCACGCAATTGCCGTCGGTGTCATCGGTGGCGATGAACATGAACATCGGCTTGCCGTTGAAATTCCACGCGAACACCGACGGGTCGGCGCGTTCCACCGCGAACGGCACCGGATAGACGGTCTGGCGGACCACGCCTTCGACGGTGCGGGTCTGGCCGGCCTTGAAGGTTCCTTCGGCCGCCTCTTGGGCGATGGCCTCAAGCTGGTCCGTGTTCCAATCCACCGCACGCGTAGCTTGCGAACCGTCGCTGTAGGACAGTTCCGCACGGGTCTTGGCCAAAGCCATGACCGCGTTCCGGGCATCCTCGCCATGCAGGCCGGCAGCGACGCGCTGAGCAGGCACGGACGCGCCGGTATTGCGGATGCGTCCGAATCGCTCCATGAGACGTTCGGCCTCCGCCTCGCTGATGGCGATGCTGTTGCCGATGACGGCGTTCGGAATGCCGAAATCGCCAGACTGGCGCTGCGGCAACGATTCAGTAGATTTAGTAGATCCAGTCGATTCCGCAACATCGAGCGGCTTGCCGGAACCGGCGACGGCGACGATATCGGCTGTCCACGCGTTGTACGTTTTGCCGTCATCGCCGGTCCAGGACACGACGTAGCGCCCGTTTTCGGCGTCGAAGACAACGGAAGGACGATTGACCCCGCCGACGGTGCGCAGCAGCACCAATCCCAGCTGGTCAAACGCCGTCAAATCCTTGCTGACGGCCAGCAGGAACGCCGAACGCTCGGAACCGTCCGGATCGCCGCCGCGGGCTGTGCGGGTCGCGGCAACGGCGAATCGACCGTCCGCAAGACGGAACAGGAATGGGTTCTTCAACGATTTCAACGTGATATCCATGCCAGGCATGACAACGCCGTGGGCAACGGCGTCCGTTGCCGGGCGCGGCGCATCGAACGGGTCGTCGGCGAAGCGTGCCGCGGCCGTGCATGCACGACGGGATTCCGCGGTCGCGGCCGCGATCGGCACGCCGGCGGCGAAGAAGATGCCGTAGTTCTCGTTAAGTGGCTGCCACTCGGCATCGTCGCCGGAGCGTAGCGCCAGATGCATGCTGTAGGCGATGTCCTCGTTGTTCGCCTCTTCGCGTCCAGTGGCTTCACGCGTATAGCACAGCAGGGAATAATTGACCGACATGGGAGATCCTTCGGTTGGCGGATACGTGATTTACAACGATGTACTATACCGTGTTTTACATCGTTGTACAACTTAGTGTGGCGCTACATGCGACGATATACTGCGGCAATATACAACAAGGGGCTTTCCGGTTGATCCGGAAAGCCCCTTGCAATCACATATGGGCGCACACCCGCTCAACGCGGGTGACTCAATCAGCGCTCGGAACGGTTGATGGCCGAGATGATGGCCTTCAGCGAGCTGGTGACGATGGAGGTGTCGATGCCGACGCCCCACACGATGCTCGCATCATCCTCTTCGCCGATCTGGCATTCCACGTAGGAGGCGGCCATGGCGTCGGTGCCGACGGACATGGTGTGCTCCACGTAATCCATGACGGAAGCCTCGACGCCGAAGTTGCTCACGGCGTTGAGGAAGGCGGCGATCGGGCCGTTGCCGATGCCGGAGACCTCACGCTCAACAGGCTCGTCGACACCAACGTTCACGCCGCGGTCGAGAATGCGGGCCTTGAGCACGGTGTCGGAACCATCCTCACCGGAGGAAACGGACACCTTGAGCAGCTTCAGACGGCCCCACTGCTTCAGGGTCTCGTCCTTGCTGTCTCCGACCACGACGCCGGCTGCGGTCGCGCCGGATTCCTCGACCGGCAGGTACTCGTCCTTGAACAGGCGCCAGATGTCCTCGTCCTTGACTTCCTTCTTGGTCTCATCGGCGTAGTTCTGCACGACCTTGTCGAACTCGACCTGCAGGCGCTTCGGCAAATCGAGGTTGTGGTTGGTCTTGAGCAGGTAAGCCATACCGCCCTTGCCGGACTGGGAGTTCACGCGGATGATCGCCTCGTAGGAGCGCCCGATGTCCTTCGGATCAATCGGCAGGTACGGCACCAGCCACACGAACTTGTCCAGATCGGCGCCGGCGCGGTCGGCGGCAACCTGACGGGCCTCGAGGCCCTTCTTGATGGCGTCCTGATGGGAACCGGAGAACGCGGTGAACACGAAGTTGCCCGCATAAGGATGACGCTCGGAGATCTTGATCTGGTTGCAGTATTCGACGGTCTTGCGAATCTCCGGAACATTGGAGTAGTCGATCTGCGGATCGATGCCCTGGGTCAGCATGTTCAGACCAAGAGTGACCAGATCGACGTTGCCGGTACGCTCGCCGTTGCCCAGCAAGCAACCTTCAACGCGGTCGGCGCCGGCCAGCACGGCCAGCTCGGTGGCGGCCACGCCCATGCCCTCGTCGTTGTGCGGATGCAGGGACAGCACGATGGAATCACGGTTGTTGAGGTTGTTGGAGACGTACTCGACCTCGTCCGCGAACACGTTCGGCGTAGTCATCTCGACCGTGGCCGGCAGGTTGATGATCATCGGATGCTCAGGCGTCGGCTTGATCACGTCGGCCACGGCATTGCAGACCTCGACGGCGTACTCAGGCTCGGTGCCGGTGAAGGACTCCGGGGAGTACTCGTAGTACAGGTCGATGCCCTTGGCTTCGCTCTCAAGGCTCTTGCACAGTTCGGCGGCGTCAATGGCCAGCTTCTTGATCTCTTCCTTGTTCTTGCGGAAGACGACCTCACGCTGCAGCACGGAGACGGAATTGTAGAAATGCACGATCGCACGCTTGGCGCCCTTCAGCGCCTCGTACGTACGGCGAATCAGATGCTCACGGCACTGGGTGAGCACGACGATGGTCACATCGTCAGGAATGAGCTCGCGCTCAATCAGCATACGGATGAAGTCGAAATCGGTTTCGGAAGCCGACGGGAAGCCGACCTCGATCTCCTTGAAGCCCATCGACACCAGCAGGTTCCAGAAACGCAGCTTGCGCTCGGAATCCATCGGGTTGACGAGGGCCTGGTTGCCGTCACGAAGATCGACGGAGCACCAACGCGGTGCACGCTGCAGTCGCTTGCCCGGCCACGTACGCTCCGGGTAATCAAACGGCACCTGCTTATCGTATGCGACGTACTTGTTGTACGGCATCTTGCTGGGCTTTTGCGGAGCTCCAATGAAACGCGCCGGAGGCAGCAGCGGGTCGTTATTCCCTCCGTTGGACGCTGCGGCGACTGCCGCGAGATCGAATACTGACGATTGATCCTGACCCATCACTCCTCCTTATCTTTAGAGTCGAACCGGTTTGTGCCGATCCACATTGTTACGTGCATGTTACCTACCTGCACTGCCGCCCATACTAGCGACAACCAATCCCATATTTTGCCGGTATTTCGAGATATGACGGATTAGTTTCGATTTTCGTCTTCTTTTTTCACCCCATATCCAGATTTGCCGCATTACAGTGGGCATCATGAGCTTGCGATTCAACAGCGACGGCACGTTCCGCGTGCTGCAGATGGCCGACATCCAGGACGGACCGGACGTGCGCGAGGACACGATCCGGCTGATCGACGCCGCCATCAAGGCATCGCACCCCGATCTCATCGTGCTCACCGGCGACCAGATTCGCGGCTACGATCCCGCATACATCGACACGTTCCTGCGCCGCCGCGGCGAGCGCCCCGGCACGCACGTGCGTGCCGTCACCGAAATCGAAGCAAAGATACGCGGCATCAAACGACACCCCCTCACCAAAGCGCTGACCGGATCGCAACCAGTCGACGAACAGTGGATGATCGACGGCATCGGCACCGATTCGCCGAAACTGGTAAGGACCGAAGGACGAGTCAGCACGGTCGGCAAGCTGGAATCGTGGGCGGAATCCATCAACCGCGCCACCGCCGCGTCACTGCTCGACGGCACACGGCAGAAAGTACGAAACACGTTCTCCGCTTTTCTTGGACCGGCGTTGGAATCGCAGGTACCTTTCGCCGCGACCTACGGCAACCACGATTTCCAATGCGGCATCCTCGCCGACGAGCAGGATGACATCTACCGCGAATCCCCGGGCTGCATGAATCCCGTCGCGGGCTCGTCCCCCTTGGCACTTGAGCCAGGCACGTTCGCGATGCCAATCGAGGCGTCCGACGGTTCGGGACGTATTGCGATGAGCGTGATGATGGTCAATTCAGGCGATTACGCCGACGTTTCTCTCGACGGCGGCGCACGGCAGTCGGTCACCGAATACGCGAAGTACGCGGCGAATTCTCGCGGATGGGATCTGGCCGATTCCGACGGTTACGGCACCCCTTCTTTGGAAGCCATCGAATGGCTGAAGGACGTGCAACGCGAGCTGGGCAGACGCAATGGCGACGGGCAGGCAGTGCCGGCGATCGCCTTCCAACACATTCCGCCGCAGGAATTCTACGATTGCCTGCGCGAAGTGCCCGCCTACACGCCAAACGCCGTGGAAGGCGCGCGCACATTCGCCGGACACTGCTATGTGCTCGACCGTGACGTGTGCCGGCCCGGCTCCCGACTGGGCGAGGCGATAGGATGCGCCGACGTGAACGTGGGCGAAGTGGAGGCTCTGCGCGAGGCGGGCGGCTATTTCGCGCTGTTCTGCGGGCACGACCACAAGAATTCGTTCGTCGGGCACGTGCATGACATCGACCTGGGGTATGCGCCGACTTGCGGATTCGAATGCTACGGACCAAAATCACGGTTCCGCGGCATCCGACTATTCGAATTCCGTGAAAGCAATCCGATGGCCTACGTGACGCGCATGCTGACGTGGGGCGATCTGGTCGGCCGTTATTCCAGCAACGAGATGCGCGTGTTCTTTGAGGACCATTGCGTGACCGACCTCATCGGCGTGCGCAACGAGCTGCGTCGGCCGCAGGTCAGCGCCACACTGCTGGGCGCGGGCGCGGTGACCTGCGGTGCGATCGGATACGCGGTACGGGGGCTGCTGCGCGGTCACGGCAGGCAATAACTATTCAGCCACGCATCGCGCTTTTCCTGCTTGATGCCCGGATTTCCCTTGTATTCGGATTTCCACAGGAGCCACACGTGCACTCAGCGCGACGACCGTTACAGCGAGAGCATGTTTATTCATTGGGAAGATACGCGTTGACACGAGCCACTCTTGCCGCCATCATCATTCACGACAGTAATGGCGGCATCTCAACCCGTACGGTGACCACTGGTCAGCGGAACAGGCTCACACCGCGTCTCGCCATGCAATAGGCGTTGCCCAACCATGTGTGTCTGGAATTCGGCCACACCGCACCCAATCGCGGCGCGTTCTGGCTCATCCAGATACTGGGCACGCGACCATCGGCGGAACGCGAGCCAAGCAGATTGAAGCCGTTCTTCTCCAGCAACCATTCCGGATGTTGCGTGGCGATCGCAAGCCCCTCCTCCAAAGTGAGCGGCAGCCGCTCGTCGGAATCGATCAGCTTGCGGGCCACATCCGGCTCACGATTGATATAGCAGGTGCCAGTATGCGGCTCAACCACCAGGTAGAAAGGGCCCTCCGGCGGCTCGAAGCCGTCCTGCGGAAGGAAACTGGCGATGTCACGCGGCGGCATGGTGGTGAAGCCAGCCATGCGGTTGATGGAAGTACGGGCAATCAACGATTCGGGCGACACCAGTTCGCGCGTGGGAACCAGCAGAATACGCGTATCCAATCCGGCCTCATCGCCGCAATCCTCCAACGCACGGATAAGCGGACGTGCAAGCGCGCGGAACGCGGCAGCCGACATATCGGCCACGTCCGGATAGCCCAACGCCACGATACGGTCCAGCTGCTTCTGCGCTTCTTCTGATGCCTTCGACATGCCTACCAGTGTACGCGGGCGCGTGCTTTTCCCGGTATCGGCAACGTATTGCCATCACCACATTGCCGTCGTACCGTGTTTGTCCGATTCTGGGGAAACGGACAAACACGCACCCAAAATCGCACCATAAATGTCCGATTCCCCAGAAACGGACATTCAGGCGTTCCGAATCGCACTGCGAATGTCCGAATCGCCAGAATCGGACGGACCAGCGGGCGGACCAGCATACGGATAGCGGGAACGGCTTGACGGCACGTTTTCATAGAATTGAACAACGCGTGTGGCCGCCCACGAAGTCGTTTGGGGCCGGCTGGTCGACCTCAAGCGTGAATCAATCGAATTTGCAGAGCAATTCCGTCATGTAAGCGAGAGGTTGTTATGTCCGAAAAGATCAAAGTCGGCATTCTCGGAGCCACCGGCATGGTCGGACAGCGTTTCGTCACGCTGCTCGAAAACCATCCGTGGTTCGAACTGGTCACCCTTGCCGCGTCCGCGCACAGCGCCGGCAAGACCTACGAGGAAGCCATCGGCGGCCGCTGGAAGATGGAAACCCCCATGCCCGAGTTCGTCAAGAACATGGTGGTCAAGAACGTGGCCGATGTCGAAGACGTGGTCAAGGACGTCGACTTCGTGTTCTCCGCGGTGAACATGCCGAAGGACGAGATCCGCGCCATCGAAGAGGAATACGCGAAGACCGAAACCCCGGTCGTGTCCAACAACAGCGCCCATCGCTGGACGCCGGACGTGCCGATGGTCGTGCCGGAGATCAACCCGGAGCACTACGAGGTCATTGAGCATCAGCGCAAGCGTCTCGGCACCAAGCACGGTTTCATCGCTGTCAAGCCGAACTGCTCCATCCAGGCATACACCCCCGCCTTGGCCGCATGGAAGGAATTCGAGCCGCATGAGGTGGTCGTGAGCACCTACCAGGCCATCTCCGGCGCCGGCAAGACGTTCAAGGACTGGCCGGAAATGGTGGGCAACATCATTCCGTTCATCTCCGGCGAAGAGGCGAAGTCCGAGAAGGAGCCGCTGAAGGTGTTCGGCCATGTGGACGAGGCCAAGGGCGAGATCGTGCCGTTCGACGGCCCGCTGCGCATCACCTCCCAGTGCATCCGTGTGCCCGTGCTCAACGGCCACACCGCCACCGTGTTCATCAACTTCGGTAAGAACCCCACCAAGGACGAGCTGATCGACCGTCTGGTCAACTACACCAGCAAGGCCGCCGAAATCGGTCTGCCGCACGCTCCGAAGCACTTCATCCAGTACCTGACCGAGGACGATCGCCCGCAGGTGCTCAAGGACGTGGACTACGAGGGTGGCATGGGCGTTTCCATCGGACGTCTGCGCGAGGATTCCATCTTCGACTGGAAGTTCGTGGGATTGGCGCACAACACCCTGCGCGGTGCCGCCGGCGGCGCGCTGGAAAGCGCCGAAATGCTCAAGGCGCTGGGCTACATCACCAAGAAGTGACGTGACGGCTGCCGGCAGCCGCAACTAAGCCGCGCAACCAAAACGCCTATCCAAACGCAAGGCCGACTCTTCGGGGTCGGCCTTTCTGCTATGCACCGGCAACTCATGCCAATGCAAAAAGAGAACGGAAAAAAGGGAGCGCAGCCGTACAGACCACGCTCCCTTGAAATGCTGGAATCGCCGGAATCAGCGACCGGTGCCGCCGTACACCACGGCCTCCACCTGGTCGGCATCCAAGCCGTAGGCGGTGTGCAGCGCCTTGACGGCGTCGTTGAGCTGCTCGAGCGGCACGAGCGCGGCGATGCGGATCTCGGACGTGGAGATCATCAGCACGTTCACGCCCTTTTCGCTCAGCGCGTTGAAGAATTTCGCAGCCAGACCGGAGTGGGTCTTCATGCCCACGCCGACCACGGCCACCTTGCCGACGTTCGGGTCGATATCAAAGGACTGGTAGCCCAGCTCGGCCTGCTTCTCCTGCAGCACCTCCTGGACCTTGGAGGCGGCGGCGCCCGGCACGGTGAAGGAGATGTCGGCAGTGCCGGTGGAGGCGGAGGCCTGCACGATCATGTCCACGTTCACGCCGGCTTCGGCCAGCATGGTGAACACCTTGGCCGCCATGCCCGGCTCATTCGGCACGCGGCGCACGGTGGCCAGCGATTCGGTGCTGTCGTGCGCGACACCGGAGATGATCGGCACTTCCGGACCCAGATCGGGGAACAGGTCGCCCATGGACTGGTTGTTGTTTTCGCTCATGTTCTTACCTTCGTTTGTAAAGTCTTGCGATTGTTATCGTTTTACGATTTCTGCGATTACGCGCTCCGGCCGGCCCTCAGATGTTCGGCAGCGTGCGCGGATCGACGCCTTCCGGCACGATCAGCGTGCCGCGACGATGAGAGAAGGAGCTGCGCACGTGCAGCGGCATGCCAAATCGCTGCGCGTATTCCACGCAGCGCAGCGCCAGTACCTTGGAACCGCAGGAAGACATTTCCAGCATCGATTCGTAGTCGATGACGGGAATGCGGCGGGCGGTCGGCACGATACGCGGATCGGCAGTGAACACACCGTCGACGTCAGTGTAAATCTCGCAGATATCGGCATGCAGAGCCACGGCAAGCGCGACGGCGGAAGTATCGGAGCCGCCACGGCCAAGCGTGGTGGCGTCGCCGCCTTCGTTCACGCCCTGGAAACCGGCCACGATGGCCACAGAACCCTTGTCCAGCGCATGACGGACGCGGTCAGGCTTCACAGCCTTGATATGCGCGGTGCCGAACTGCGCGTCGGTCATGAAACCGGCCTGGGAGCCGGTGAACGAGTACGCATGGGAGCCGGCCGCATGAATCGCCATAGCGAGCAAACTCATCGAAATACGCTCGCCTGCGGTCATCAGCATATCCATCTCGCGCGCCGGCGGGTTGGAATCGATGCTGAGCGCCTGATCGATCAGGTCGTCGGTGGTGTCTCCCATGGCGGAGACCACGACGGCCACGTCATTGCCGGCGTTCTTCGTTTCGATGATGCGTCGGGCCACGCGCTTGATCGATTCTGGGTCGGCTACGGAAGAGCCGCCAAACTTCTGCACGATGAGAGCCACAACTTATCCAATCTTCTTCAACGTATCGCCTGCCTGTTTTGGCAGACGGCACCCATTATAGGAAAAGTCCGATTTGTCAAGTCAAACCGCGCCCAGCATACGGAATACGCGCCGGCCCGACTCGCCTCTTTTGGGGCGGTTTCTGGCGGTTCCCGACAGTTCCGGAAGACCATCCCATAGCTCGACGAACTTCGCCGGCAGATCGAAAAAGACGTCGGTTCAAACGGCACGACGGCCGGCAAGCGCCCTACCCAGTGTGATCTCATCGGCGTATTCGAGGTCTCCGCCCACAGGCAAACCGCTGGCGAGGCGCGTCACCTTGATATCGGTCTGGCTGAGCAACTGCGAGAGGAAGCTGGTGGTGGCCTCGCCCTCCACGTTCGGGTTGAGCGCGAGGATCACCTCCTTGACTTCGTCGTCCTTGAGCCGTTCGATGAGCTTCGCTATGTTGAGGTCGCTTGGCTGGATGTTGGCCATCGGATTGATGACTCCGCCGAGCACGTGGTACATGCCACGATATTCGCGGGTGCGTTCGATGCTCATCACGTCCTTCGGCTCCTCGACCACACAGATCACGCTATGGTCACGGCGCGGATCGGCGCACACCGGACATGGGCTGGTTTCGCACACGTTGCCGCAGATATCGCAGAACCGCACTTTTTCCTTGACTTCCGTTATGGCGTCGATGAGTTCCTGCGATTCCTCGTCGGAGGCGTTGAGCAAATGGAAGGCGATGCGCTGCGCGCCTTTCGGACCGATGCCGGGCAAGTGCCCGAACGCATCGATGAGTCGTTGGATGGCACCGTCATAGGCCAAGGCCATGGTTGTTCACACCTTTCTGGTTCACGCCTTTCATTTGGCATGGTTCCACTGTCGTTCCGCGTTTACTCCGCAACGTGAAGAGACGTGCAGGCTAGTCGTCGAGGGTCTTTTTCACCTGCATGTTACGCGGATTGTGAGGATCGTCCGCGGCGAATTCCTCCACCTTCTTCACTTCGAACAATCTGCTGAGATCGTTCACGTCCAGCGCGTCGGAAGCGCCGATGGATTCGTCGCTCATGGAGTATTCGTCATCCTCCGGGGCGACTTCGGGTTCCGGAGGGCCTGCCATCACCGGTGTGGGCGCACCCCAGGGATCGTTGGAATAATCGGCTTGCCCTGCCTGCGATTGCGCTGGCTGAGGCTGGCGCTGCGATTGCTGGGCAAGTGCGCGCGGACGAGCGCTTGGCTGTTCCGTCGGCGATGCCGCCTGCAGCGCGGATGGAGTCGAGGACGGGTTCTCAGGCGACGGCGTGGATGACGGTGCGGGCAACGGCGTGGCCCACGGGTCGGTGTCGTCGCTCATATCCGGCACGGCCACGTGTTTTTGATGGCGTTCCGGCGATTTCACATTATTGGCCGCATTGGATGCCGCTTCGGCGATTGTGGTCTGCTGCATAGGAGCGCCCCACGGATCGTCGTCCATCGTTTCCAGCTGGTCCGGCTGGGCTTTTCCTCCGGACAGCGGAATCGCCCATGGATCGTCATCGGCGAATCCGTTCCCCGCACCGGCGGAGGCGGCTCGATGGTCCTCTCCGTCGGAGGCGTCGGCGGAATCGCCGGCATCGCCCGATTCTCGGAATTCCGGCTGGGACTGTCCTTTGCCGGGCACCTCCATGTCGGATGCCTTGCCGAGATTCGCGGCCAGCAGCGTGGCCGTCTTCAACTGCTCCTGCGCCAGCTGGGCGTTGATCTTGCTCTGCTCCTCCAAGCTGAGCTTGCTCCACGGCACCGCCGTGGAACCGTCCGCGAGCTTCTTGGCTGGGGCGAGCGTGATGCCGGGGCCGAACACCTTGTGCACCTCGCCACGCACTATCTGGACCACGTTCGTGGTGCCATCGACCGATTCCTTGGCCACAGCCTTGGCGAACGCGTATTTGCTCAACGGCTTGTCGAATTTGATCCACAGACGACCCTTGCCGCTTTCCAGCATCACGCGCGGCACCTTTTCGCGGTCCACGTAGCGGCGGACGTCCTCGGGCAGTCCGGCGACGAGCGCATCCCACTTCTGGTCGGGGGTGCGATCGTCCGACATCGTCGTCCGGGCTTTGGCCGATTCGGCCAATCCGGCTGTTTCTGCGACATCCTGTGTCGTTTCGCCCATCGCCTGCTGCACTTGGGCCAGCACGGAAGCCGTTCCGGAAACGACGGCGTCGGCCGGATTCACCGGTGCCGACGATGGCGCAGCATGCCTGCCCTGTTCCTGTGACTGCGCGGCGTATCTGCGCGAACCGGTCGCACGCGGACGTTGCGAACCCGTCGAAGTGGCCGCAGGCGCGGACGCTGCCACCGCAGGCATGCCGGAGGATAGAGCGTCGGAGACGGCGATGGCCGTCTCCGTCTCGCGGCCGGCAAGCAGGCGCGCGGCCAACAGTTCCAATCGCATACGCGGGGAAATCGCACCGTTCATGTTGGCCAGCGTTGCATTGACCGTGTCCGCCATCTGCGTAAGCGCCGCCAATCCCAATGCGGAGGCCTGACGGTGCAGATCGTCCATGTTCTCGGCAGCCGTGTCATCGGAAAGCACGCTTTCCGCGCGTTCACCGCCCAAAGTGAGCACTAGCAGGTCACGCACGCGGGCCAGCAGGTCCTCCACGAAGCGACGGGGATCGAATCCGCCGACCACGACCTTCTGAATCACGCCATACAGCGCCTCGCCGTTCTTGTCGGCGACCGCATCAATCGCCTCACCGATCAGCCCATCCGGCGTGAAACCCAGCAACGCGACCGCGGAATCGTATGCAATCTTGCCGTCGACGGCACCCACCATCAACTGGTCGAGCACGGACAGCGTGTCGCGTACGGAACCGCCGCCGGCGCGCATGGCCAGGCGCAGCACGCCCTGCTCGGCCTCGATATGCTCGTCCGCGCAGATTTTCTCCAGATATGGTCCCATGACCTCCTGCGGCACCAGACGGAACGGGTAATGGTGGGTACGGGAGCGGATGGTGCCGATCACCTTGTCAGGCTCAGTGGTGGCGAAGATGAACATGACGTGTTCCGGCGGCTCCTCCACGATTTTCAGGAGCGCGTTGAAGCCCTGCGGCGTGACCATGTGGGCCTCGTCAAGGATGAAGATCTTGTAACGGTCGCGGGCGGGCGCGAAACCGGCACGCTCGCGCAGTTCGCGGGCGTCGTCCACGCCGTTGTGCGATGCGGCGTCGATTTCCACCACGTCGATGGAACCGGGACCGCCGGTGGCGAGGTCGCGACAGCTTTCGCATTCGCCGCACGGATGCGAGGTCGGGCCCTTGGCGCAGTTGACGCAACGCGCCAAAATACGGGCGGAACTCGTTTTGCCGCAACCGCGCGGGCCGGAGAACAGATAGGCGTGCGTAAGCTTGTTCTCATCAAGCGCCCTCATCAGCGGAACCGTGACCTGGTCCTGTCCGATCACGCCATCGAACGTGTCGGGACGATACCTTCTATACAGTGCCAGTGCCATCGCAATAATCCTTCCGCCGTAGTGTTCTAAGGGTACTGATGAATTACGACACGTCCGCCAGTCGGAACGCGCCAACACCCGACCAACACAGCAGGTTTGTCGCGTGTCAGTCGGATCCGTGGCCGACTTAGCCGGTAATCTGGGAGACAAGTGCGTAAAACTCCATGTCGTGTCAGCCGGATGCCAATGGGGGATTGGAGGAGAGCCATGGCCGAAACAGCCAAAACAACCATGAGTGCCATCGGAGATGCCCGACGCACGCAGATCGTGCAGGCGGCCCGGACCATCTGTCTGGAAAAAGGGTTCTCGAAGATCACGATCAGCGACATAGCCGAACGCGTCGGCATGACCAGATCGCTTTTCTACCACTATTTCCAAGACAAGAACCAAGTAGCGGACGCCGTGCTCGACGATGTCATCAACGAGGTCATCGCCCGTCTGGAGGAATGGAACGAGCATCGTGAGACGGGCAACATCTCGAAGGCGCTTGATGACGTGGTGCGACTGACCCGCTCCCTCATCGCCGACGAGGGACCGTTCAGCCAGCGTCTCATCGAAGACGGCAACGCCGGCCTGTATCTTAAGTTCATCGACCGCGCGGCCGATCGCATCTCCGATTACCTGTGCGGCTCCACGGTACGCGAGTTCAAGCAGCTTCATGGCATGCCGATCACCAACGAGCACGAGACCTTCTACACGTTGATCGTCGGTCTGATCTCGCTGATCCGTCTGCACCCCGACATTGATGACGTCATAGTCAGGCAGGTCGCGGCGCAGACGCTGCATCTCGACGAATACCTGTGATCGGACGACTCGCGGGGACGGTCAGGCGAGGAATTCTCCGGTAAGCGGATCGCGGCCGTCCCGTTTGATGGCCTCAAGCACCTGATTCCCATCGTCCGCAGCCAGGCTTTCCGCCACCGCCGGAGGAACCAGCACGCGCAGCGAACGGTTCCGTACGGAGACTCTCACCGGCAGACGCCCGACATACTCACCGTCAGCCATCAGCACCGGCGGCTCGTCGCCTTCGGCGGCGCGGGTGATTTCGATGTCACGCACGCGTTTCCATCCGAAGACCCGGCTGCCCAACAGCCTACCGTCGTAGGCGCGCGACACCGCGTCCACGCATTCGGCGAAATTCGGCATATGGTCGAACCAGACCAGATCAAGAAGGCCGTCCGAGAACCGCGAATACGGCGAGACCTCGATGCCGCCGCCGATATGGCGCGAATTGGCCACGGTCAGCAACGGGGAGACGATGTCCCGCTCCTCCACGGAGCCGTCGGCCAATGTGGCCTTGACATGGTATCCGTAGCGCTTCATGTGCGTCAGCTCCACGAGCACCGCGGCGAAATACCGCAGTGAACCGTTCGGCAGATGCGAATGGTTGGCCCGGTCGTTGATGCTGGCATCCAAGCCGCATGACAGCATGCCTGCGTAGTAGCGGTCGATGCCGTCGGCTTCCGAACGCTTCGGGGATTCCGCCGAATTCCCAGTGGTATCCAATCCGTCAACGCCCGGCTCATCATCGGCATGGCCACCAGGCAAAGACTCCACAAGACCCAGATCCACATCAACATGCGTGCCCCGCACAATCGCACCGACAATGCCGTCGACGGCGGTCTCGACACGATTGACCGGCAATGCCAGCCCGCGTGCGAAGTCGTTGCCGGAGCCGATGGCCACGATACCGAGCGGCTTGCCGGAGCAGCCTACCGCATTGGCGCCAAGAGCCACCATGCCGTCACCGCCGACCGCGACCAAATAATCATATTCGTCG
Source organism: Bifidobacterium sp. (assembly GCF_050874245.1). Taxonomy (GTDB): domain Bacteria; phylum Actinomycetota; class Actinomycetes; order Actinomycetales; family Bifidobacteriaceae; genus Bifidobacterium. Next base: position 16,356 of record NZ_JBNMKH010000002.1, read on the forward strand.
CTGCGGCGACGGGCGTTCGACAGGGATTCGTCGAAGCTCGCGCCGGTCACATCGATCACGTCGAAGCCATGCCTGCGCCCGGCCTCGCGCAACAAGTCGAGGACCTGCCCGCTTACCCGCGCACCCTTGCCTTTGTTCGATGTCGGATTACCGACCACGGCGACAGTCGTATTCGCATGTGACGTTTGACTCATACTTGTACGATAGCCATGACCAGCGCCACGCGCCAGAACGATGAGGCTGCCGGCGAACCCGGTCTGCGGTGACATACGACGGCGAAACCACGCATCACAGCCGTAACATAACCGACGAAGGCCATGGTCTAGCCACATGCAATTGGTCCGGCACGCGATTGACGTTCCACCCATGGTGCGAACGGCAGCTGCGTGGCCGTCCGCACCGAGACCAGCACGTCCTCGTCTTCGACGGAGCACGATCGCAGCACTGTCTCGTTGGCGGCCGCCGTACGCGAGGCGACCAAACATGGGTCGACGGCACCGTCACGCAACGAGGTCGCAGCCGCCACCGCAGCCATATCCGCCGTATTCTGCGCACGATGAGCGCAGAACAGCAGATTCGCCACCATGGCGATCGCGCCAAGCATGATCGAGGCGATTGCAATCAGCGCTACTCCGGATATGGTTCCGGAGCCTTCGTCGGCACCGGCCAGCCATCGCCTCGCATCGTTCAAGCGTTCAACAACATGTTTCACGATATGTTTCACACCTGCACATCCTTTGTGTCGGAACGATTCGGCATGCGCCTCATCAGTAGTATCTGGTTGCTTTGCCCACAACCTGGGCGGGAATCAATCCAGTCGGGTCGGACATGATGGGGCAGCGCACGGTGACGGTGACCGCATCCGTATCGTTCGTGAACGACACCGTCGATCCGTCACCGGCGACAGATTTCGCCGCGGCTACTGCCCGGCGCTCACCATCCGAGTCAATCGTCATAGCACGTGCCCCGGCGGCAGCGGCATCCTGGCAATTCATGGACACGATGGCGCCGCGTCCAAGGCACAGCACCAGCATCGCCACTACCGCCACACAGGGAAGCACCACCGCGAATTCGGCGGTGACGGCTCCACGTTCGGCCTTAACGACATGGCGCCTCCACCATCGCACGACCATGGCTTACCCCACGCTCAGCGCCTTCTTGATGATGTTGGTCAGCAGCGTCTTGACGGCATCGGATTTCACGATGGCCACCAGAACCGCGGCGAACGCCGTGGCCGCCACCAGAACCACCGCATATTCGGCGGTGACCGCGCCTTTTTCGGATTCATCGGACGGCTGCATGGACATCAGAGTGCGCATGCGCGCATCCAACAGGCAGGCCGTCCTATTGGCCCGGTCCCTGGCCGCGCCAAGTTTTCGACCCACTCGCTCCATCATTCCCGACGAGCCGTCGGCATTGATCGACATTGCGTTGTTCATGACGTTTCCTTTCTCTAATACGCGTTTCTTTTGGCACGTATCTTTTTGGTACGTGTCCGACCATCCGGCCGGATTCGTTCAGTGTCGCGCACAAGTCATCGCGTATGTCTCGTTCCCGTGGGGTTGTGGTCGGAGAATGCGGGTTATCCACACCGTCGGCGTGTCATCCACAGTTATCCACAGGCCCGCAAGGCATGCGAAAACCGAGCGACACATTCCCCGGCGAAAACACGTGATGACCGTTCATCACGGGACCCACGTCAATGCAAGATCATGCAAAATCAATGCAGGAACGACATCACAGCAGGAATCACGCCAATCGCCACAAAGGCCGGCAGCATGCACAATCCGGTCGGCAACAGAAGCCGGATCGACAGTTTCGCCGCGGATCGTTCGATCCGCGAACGCTCATCCCAGTCCAGTTGCTCAATCGCGGTTTCCAGACGATTGACGGGAGACGAGCCGCTCGACCAGGATGAGGCGAACGCGTCACGGATCACGGCAAGGTCGTTACCATCAGGCCATGCCTCATCCCAAGCGACGCCGTCCTGCAATCGTTCGCCGGCCAGACGCAGGCCGGCACCGAATTCATCGGACGCAATGTCGCCGACCGTGATCAGCGCGGTCGGAATGGATGTTCCGTGACGTATCGCCACGCCCAGCATCTCCAGTGTCAGCGGCAACGGCATGGCGCAAGGTCGTCCGCCGGAATCGGGAGGCGAACGGACCGGCGACCACTCATATAGCCATACAGCGCCTGCGGTGCATACCGCCGCCGCGACAGCCCATATTCCGTCCATCATCCTCCTTCCTGCCGCAATAGCGCACGTATCCAAACCAGACCGACGGCATAACAGCATCCCGCGAATCCAAGGCACGCCCATCCCCTGCCATCACCCAGCAGAAATCGCACGGGATGTGCGCCCATGCCTTCGCCCAACGCCACCGTCAATGCCGGCAACGCCATCAGCAGACGTGCCGTCGCCTGTGGCATGGCGTAGGCATTGGACCGCAGATCGTCCATCAATCGCTGCCGTTTCAACGATGCGGCAACCGCATCCAGGCAACGGCTCGTCTCGCAGCCAAGGGACAGGCTGAGCATGCAGACTGCATGGAGCTCCGCTCCGAGCCGTTCACGCCGTTCGGCATGACGACGGTTCCTGCAACGGCTCCGCACCGCCATGTCGATACGAAAACGGGTCAATTCAGGTACCGCGAAAGGCGCACCGTGCAACTCCTCGAACGCCTGCACCAACGAAGCCCCTCCGCGCACGGACGCCCGCAATGTGGCCACGAATGCGTCGGCACCGATGGAGGGGAGGCTGCTCGGGCTGCCATCAACGAGTTCTTTATTCTGGCCAACGTCACAATCCCGGCCGCCATCCTCATTACGGCCAATACCCGCCCCATCCTCGTGAGCTCCGCACAATGCGGTCTGGCACCAAATCAGACACCGGACCAGCAGCCGAGGAATCGGCAGATCCTCCCAGGACGCGTTCCGATTCAGCCACATCCACACGGCCATGGCCGTCAGCATCGCGGAACAGCATTCCCAGACCCCCATCACGCACTCCACCTGTCCGCGAAGTCTCTCCAATGCTGGCTGGCCCGCATCCGCCGGCCGTCCCATGCGGCCAGCAACCGCCCCCGCAACCGTCCGTCCGCCGTTTCCAACCTGCCGACCTGCGCAATGCGCCGTCTGCCACCAACGCGTTCCACGTGCATTACCACATCGAACGCGTTCTCGGCGAGCGCAGCCGTGGCCCGAGGATCCAGTCCGGCAAGCAATCCCAACGACACCAGACGCGCCGGCACCGCCTTCACCTGGTTGGCATGCAACGTGGTCATGCCGCCGCGATGTCCGGAATTCAACGCTCTCAGCAGATCCGCTATCTCGCCTCCACGGCATTCGCCGACCACCACGCGGTCCGGCCGCATGCGCAATGTAGCGGCTATCAGCGTGGGCAATCCTATGGCGCCGACGCCTTCCACATTGGCTTCGCGCGTGACCAGCGAAACATGGTTGGCATGACGGATCATGCCCAGTTCGCGCACTTCCTCGACGGTGATGATGCGCTCGTCGGGCGGGCAGAGCATCAGCATGGCCTTGAGCAGTGTGGTCTTGCCCGCTCCCGTGCCGCCGGTCACCAGCACGCTCGCCTTATTCCGCACCAAACCTTCCAGCACGGGCATCCATGCGGCCGGGAACATGGCGTTGCGCGCCAGCGATTCCAAATCAGGAGACACGGCGTTCGGCAATCGTATGCTGATGGCCGCGCCCTGCGGCACCAAAGGCGCGATAACGGCGTGCACACGCAAGCCGTCCACGGTGGATGCGTCCGCGATTGGGCGGGCGTCGTCGAGCCGTCGTCCGAGCTGTGCACATAATCGCACGGCGAAATCGCGAATCGACTTCGCGGACGGAAAGCATTCCGGAAGAGGACACGCCCGCATGCCCTGCCCCCGATCCACCCAGATCATGCCGTCGCAGGTCACCGCGATGTCCGTGACGCCCGGTTGTGAGGCGAGCGCGCTAAGGGGTCCGAGTTCCATGGTCGCCCCGCTTGCCCTCCAACGCTTCCTGCACGCCGTCCGCCAGTATGGACAGCGCCTTGGCGCTCTGCCGGTTTGGTCTGCGCAACCCAAGTCCGCCTAACAGCTCGCTGCACAATCTGGCATCCGATTTGATGACCGCTTCGACGCCACGATCGAGATAGTTTTCCGCTTCTTCGATTGTGGTCGCGCCATTGCTCCGTATGATGCCCCGCGGTTCGATGCCGACGATAAGATGCCGATCGCGGTTTTGCGGCGAATTCTTCGATTGCATGGCCGCTTTGGCTCGGGCGAGGCCCAGCACCGTCAATTCGACGACTGTGACACGTATGGCTTGGGTGAGTTCCGGCACATCCCGCAGGCCGTGCCATTGGCCGACATCCACGACCACCGCGTCCCGCACCTGCGCGAGCGCGCGAACGCACGACTGGACCTCCCATGATTGCGGATTCTCGTTTTTCCAAGGATCGCAGGCCAGTAACGGCACACCATCCCACACCGGCAGTTCCCGCACCAGCGCCTTGCCATCGATGTTGCCAAGCGGCGCGCTGACGTCTCCGAAACGAGTGCCATCCTCATTCTCCACGCCCAGCAGCACATCAAGTCCTCCGCCAGCAAGATCGGCGTCGACCAGAACGCTCTTGCATCCGCGTTCCGTCAACTCGCGGGACAGCAGAGCCGCCAAGGTGCTGGCTCCGATTCCAGCGACGGCAGCATCAACCACCACGACATTGCTCAACGTGGACGCCGATGCGGATATCCGTTCCGCTTCGGCTGATTTCGGGCGTACGGTTTCCATGCCCGTCGTCGGACTGCGAAATCCTCCCCTGCCGGATATGTCGGCCCGTTGCACAGCGGCACTGTTCGCGGCGCCGGGCGGCGTGTAGAACCGTTGGGGCGAGACCGTTCTGCGCCTGGGAATCGTCCGCACGTCATAGCTATCGGAATAGCTATCGGAATCGTCATGGAATCCGTCGGAGCGTGCGACGTGGACGTTCCGCCCGCCATTTGACGGCAGCGGCACCGGAGGAATCTGCGAAAAGGAAACTGCATTACTCATATCGCGATTGAAAAGCGCGGCCGTCATCGCACGCAAGCCAATCGTCCCCCGTGGTCGGAGAACGAGGGTTATCCACAGCGCCGGTGTGTCATCCACAGCCATCCACAACGCTACAGCCAGCCACAGCACGTCAGCACGCCGTCACTCAAAACAACGCAAAACAACAAACAACGCAAAACGAGAAGCGCACAAAAAAGGAAGACCCGCCGAAGCGGGCCTTCCTGCAAGAATCCTCGGAGCAGAATCGCTGCACAACAACATCGTCGTAACGGTAAGTCTATCCAATGCCCGTTCAACGTAACAACCATTCTCGGTCATACACACCTTGTGGGGCTCTGCTCTTCAGTTGTCCTTGTACTTCGTAATTATGCTCACCATTCCCACGGATGCAAACCGGAACCGGACAATGTTCCGTTTTTATCCAAACTGTTGTTTTGCGATCACAAGAATCGAAAAAATGGATCATCGTGTGCGAATCGAACCGCGTGTATGTTCAATCGCGTTCGTTTGGACCGAAAAAGCGGCGTGTCGACCCGGATTTCGCTCAATCAATGAACGAATGTAAACTCCGCCTTAATTTTCCTGAGTTTTGCGAGACATTCCAAGCACTTAAGGATAAAGTAGAGAACCATGGCACAGATTTTTGACGCACCCTCAAAGGCGATCCTGCGCAGCCAGATAGCTGAGCACATCGCCGAAACGGAAAAAAACGACAAGCGAGAGCTTCAAGCCGGTGAGAAGCCGCTTCCCACCGACCGCTTCTTCGACCGTGAACTCAGCTGGCTGAAGTTCAACAAGCGCGTCCTCGAACTCGCCCAGGACGAGGATCTGCCGGTCATCGAACGCGCAAGCTTCGCCGCGATCTTCGCGAACAACCTCGATGAGTTCTTCATGGTCCGTGTGGCGGGCCTGAAGCGCCGCATCGACACCGGCATCGCCGTGACCGCCGCCTCCGGACTGAGCCCGAGACAGCAGCTACGCGCCATCAGCGACGAGGCGCATCGACTGCAGGACGAGCACGCGCATTACATCATCGACCACATCCTGCCCGATCTGGCGAAGGAACAGATCGTGCTGCTGAGCTGGGACAAGCTCACCGCGGCCGAGCAGGAGCGCCTCTCGCGCTACTACCGTCAGCAGGTGTTCCCCGTCCTGACGCCGCTTGCCGTGGATCCGGCGCACCCGTTCCCGTACATCTCCGGCGGCTCGCTCAACCTCGCCGTGCTGGTGGAGAACCCGACTTCCGGCAAATCGCACTTCGCCCGCGTCAAGGTTCCTGGAAACCTGAACCGTCTCGTGCCCGTCGACGACCTGACCGAGGACGAGAGCAGCAATGTGCGCTACGGCTTCATCACCATGGAGAACCTGATCATCGCCCATCTGGAATCCCTGTTCCCGGGCATGATCATCAAGGAGGCCCGCTCCTTCCGCGTCACCCGTAACGAGGACATCGACGTGGAGGAGGACGACGCCGAGAACCTGCTCAACGCCATGGAGAAGGAGCTGCTGCGCCGCCGCTTCGGACCGCCGATCCGTCTGGAGATTTCCGACGAGACCAGCCCGTTCCTGTCCCAGCTGCTCGCCGACCAGCTGCGCGTCAGCGCCGATGAGGTCTACCGTCTGCCGGCGCCACTCGACGCGACCGTGCTGTTCGAGCTCGGCGGCATCGACCGTCCGGATCTCAAGTACCGTCCGTTCATTCCGACCACCAATCGTCAGATTGCTGAGGTCGAATCGTCCCGTGCGCAGGACATCTTCGCCGCCATCCGCGAGCGCGACATCCTGCTGCACCACCCGTACGATTCCTTCTCGACGTCCGTGCAGGCGTTCCTGGCACAGGCCGCCGCCGATCCGAAAGTGCTGGCCATCAAGCAGACGCTGTACCGTACGTCCAGCAATTCGCCGATCATCGACGCGTTGATCGATGCCGCACACGCGGGCAAGCAGGTGCTGGCACTGGTCGAGATCAAGGCGCGCTTCGATGAGGACGCCAACATCGCGTGGGCCCGCAAGCTCGAACGCGCAGGCGTGCACGTGGTGTACGGCATCGTGGGATTGAAGACCCACTGCAAGCTGAGCCTCGTAGTGCGCCAGGAAGCCGACGGACTGCGCCGCTACTGCCACGTGGGCACCGGCAACTACAATCCGAAGACCGCCCGTATCTACACCGATCTGGGTCTGCTGACCTGCGATCCGGTGGTCGGCCAGGATATGACCCGCCTGTTCAACCAGCTGTCCGGCTACGCACCGAAGTCGAGCTTCCACCGTCTGCTGGTGGCGCCGCGCACCGTGCGTTCCGGTCTGATCCAGCGTATCCGCCGCGAGGAGGACGCCGCGCGCGCCGGCAAGGAAGCGTGGATCAAGATCAAGGTCAACTCCATCGTCGATGAGAAGACCATCGACGCGCTATACCGCGCCAGCCAGGCCGGCGTGAAGATCGACATCGTCGAACGCGGCATCTGCGCGCTGAAGCCCGGCGTTCCGGGACTTTCCGAAAACATCCGCGTGCGTTCCATCCTCGGACGTTTCCTGGAGCACAGCCGCATCTACGCGTTCGCCAACTCCGACGGCCCGCAGATCGGCGAAGGCCCTGCGGCCGGCCCGGAAGTGTGGATCGGTTCCGCCGATCTGATGCACCGCAACCTCGACCGTCGAGTCGAGGCGCTGGTACGCATCGTGGCTCCGGAGCAGATCGACGAGCTCATCAAGTACGTCGATTTGCAGATGGCCGATTCCACCGCGTCGTGGCACATGCAGCCTGATGGCACCTATGTGCGCCATTGCAAGGATGAGGAGGGACGCCCGCTGGTCGACAGCCAGGAATACCTCATCAAGAAGCACACCCGTCGTCCGGCACGTCACTGACGTGAATTCACGATGAATGGCCGATCCGCGCAATCGCGCGGGTCGGCCATTGCCTTGTTACGGGTGGTGTGCATACGCATAGCTTCCGTACAGAAATTTTGTACGGGCGATTGCCGTACGGGCGGTTCCCGAGGCGCAATACCACAGCCAATCCACCCAACCTGGAACCCCCAGCCTAGAATAGGAAGATATGAGCGAAAAGATGAGACGGGTCGTGGAGGCCGCCGGCGGCATCGTATGGCGATGGAAGGCCGGCAGCGATATCGCGGCGAATCCGGCGATCGCGGCGCAGCGATCGACCGAAGAACAGCTCGACAGCATCGAAGTGTGCATCGTGCATCGTCCGAAATACGACGATTGGAGCTGGCCGAAAGGCAAGCTTGAGCCCAACGAGACGCATCGGCACGCGGCCGTGCGTGAAATCGGCGAGGAGACGGGCGAATCCGTGTCGCTCGGACCGTATCTGTGCGAAGTCGAATACCCGCTTTCCGAGGAAGGCAAGAAAACCCGCCATTCGCGCGATTGCACGGTCGACACCAAGCATACGTTGTATTGGATGGCGCAATCGATTTCCGCCGATGACGCCGAACATCTGTTGGACGCGTTCGGGCCGGTGCACCGCGCGGACGTGGGCGAAATCAACGACATCGTCTGGGTCTCGCTGCGTGAGGCGCGCAAGATTCTGACGCATTCGACGGACAAGGAAACGCTCGCCGTGTTCGTGGACCGCGTGCAGGAAGGTGCGGCGAGGGCGCAGAAACTGCTGATCGTGCGCCATGCCAAGGCGGAATCACGCAAATCATGGAAGGGCACCGACGCGAACCGTCCGATCACGCCGAAAGGCGCAGCCATGGCGTTCGCACTCAATCGCGAGCTCGCCTGCTTCAACCCGACCCGCCTGGCAACGTCGCCATGGCTGCGCTGCCAGGAGACGCTGCAGGTGCTCAGCTGGCAGACCGAACGGCCGATGGAGCACGTCGACGCGTTGACGGAGGACGCGTTCGCCGAGCATCCGGCCATTGCGTGGATGGCGTTCCGCGAGCAAATCATGCGGACGCTCAGCAGCCGCGAGGCCACGGCCATCTGCATGCATCGTCCGGTCATCGGCGGCATGTACGACCATCTGCGCGGACTCTGCTCACGTAAGCAGCTCGCCAAGCAGCTCATCGCGAAATCGCCGTTCATGCCCACCGGAACGGCGATGGCACTGTTCATCATCGACACTCCGCAAGGCCCCAGCATCATCGACATCCAGAAGGTCGCACCCATTGTCTACTAACATGCACTACGGTTCAGGCTCAGTGATTCCCAGCCGTTCCGCCGGTTTCACGAACACCGGTTCGCCGCGTCCGGCGCGCCCCGGCCAGCTCGACCAGATGATGGCCGACAACATCGCGGGAGGCGCGGATCCGGCGCAGATCAGCGAGATGAGCCACGCTTCGGCGGCGGCCCTGCTTGACCGCGTGCACCATACGCAGAGCGCTGAGTTGGTGGAACGTGTGCTGACGCTGGTGGACCGCGAAGGTGTGGATGTGATCGCCGAATTGTGGAGTCATGCCGATCCCGATTCACTGCCGGGCATTCTATGGAGGCTGTACCTGCTGCGCACGTGGATGCGGAAGAACCGCGAATCGATCGCCCGGCTGTGGCGCATCGGCGAGCCGGTGGCCACCACGGCATCCGCGATCGCGGGCGTGGACCAGGCGCCGACGGAGGACGATATCGCCCGCACCGCCGATTCGATTCTGGCCGGCGCGTTCACCGGCGATTTCGCGGTTGCGCTCGAACGGGCCGCGGCCTTCACCGACGTGGTCGCGTTGGGCCTGCGCATCGAGGCACGCAAGCTGGCTTCGTTCGGCACTTCCGGCGATTCGACGTCTTCCGCGGCGTCCGGCGCCGCCGGGCAGCTTTCCGCCGTCGAGAAGCGGGCACGTGCGAAGGCCGCACGGCTGATGCACACCGCGGGCAATCTGTTCGCCACGGCCAAGGATTTCCGCCATGGGGCGAATCTGTGGAAGCGCGGGCGATTGGAGTGATTGGCATAGGCAACACGACACGACGGTCCGTGGCGTCCGCATCGACTGTACAATAGGAATTCGCGTCGGGCCATGCATAGCCCCGGGCTCCATTTTTTGCCGCTGCGAGCGGCCTTTGCGCCGACAGGCGCTTTCGTGGTTCGGCGCATTCCTTCTTCTTTCCGATTTACACCAAGTCGAAATTCCATTTCAAATCAGCACTTTCTTCCAAATCAGAACTTCGTTCCGACTTTGCTTTGCCCCGGAACTTCATTTCAGAGGCCAAAACGACGCGTTTCCCGGCATACGGTCCATGGACTACGCTTAGAAGCCATGGATATTCACGTTTTGAACCACCCGCTGGTGGACCACAAGCTCACCGTCCTTCGTGACAAGAACACTCCTTCCTCCACTTTCCGCGAGCTCATCTCCGAACTCGTCATGCTCGAGGCTTACGAGGCAACCCGCGACGTCGAGGTCGTGGACAAGCCGATCGAAACCCCGGTCGCTCCCATGATCGGCAAGCACATCGCCTCGCCGGCACCGATCATCGTGCCCGTGCTGCGCGCGGGTCTCGGCATGCTCGACGGCATGACCAAAATGATTCCGTCCGCGGAGGTCGGCTTCCTGGGCATGAAGCGCAATGAGGAGAATCCGACCGAGCAGATCACGTACGCGAACCGTCTGCCCGAGGACCTCACCGGCCGTCAGTGCTTCCTGATCGATCCGATGCTCGCAACGGGCGGCACGCTGGTCGCAGCCACCCATTACCTGGCCGAGCGTGGCGCCAAGGACATCACCGCCGTGTGCATCCTGGGCGCTCCGGAAGGTCTGAAATTCGTCGAGGAGAAGCTCGACCCGTCCATCAAGTTCAAGCTGGTGCTGTGCGCCGTCGATGAGAAGCTCAACGACAAGTGCTACATCGTGCCGGGCTTGGGCGATGCCGGCGATCGTCTGTATGGCGTGATCGACTGATCGTCCATGTTGCGGGCGCCGCTGCGGACGGGAAACGTCCGTTCCGGCGCCCACGTGATGCCTACGTGACGCCGACGCCCACGTGACGTCAACACCCACGGAAAACGGCGGTGCCAGATATGCGGCCGCAACCCGAAACCGGGAAACGGACCGTATATCCGGCACCGCCGTCGTATAACCGTCGTATAAGCCGTCCTTACGGAAAACGTATGGCGATTTCCACGTCTGTCTTACCGCTCGTCGGGCACGAACGCTTCGAAGATGTGACGGTCGAACTGGTCGCCGCACTGCGCGTATTCGTCACGGCTGCGCACCGTCCACGAAACCGGCATGGCGCCCATGAACCGCGCCAGCTTCATCTGCGGGCTGTTGCCGCCCTTCCAATCGTAGGCGATGAAATCAGGGCGGGAAATCCAGTCGAACACCAATGCGCCGGCCGCATATTCCTTGCCCAGCGCAACCGGATCGGCGGGCTTCTCATCGCCTTCCGGCCACCAGGACAGCTGTCCGCGGCACACTTCCGGGCGGTTCTCCTTGTACCAGTTCACGGCCGCCGGATTGAACGACTCGATCACGTATTTGCCGGAATAGGCCTGCAGCAGCGCGTCGCCCTTCTCCATGAGCTCCACGTCGCGCGGATCCCACTTCGAATTGTCGTCGAACTTGTATTCCACGATCAGCGGCACGCGACCGGCCACCACCTTGAGCACATCGGAGAACAGCGGCACGTGCTGGTAATAGCCTTCCGGAGCATTGTCGGGGGTGGTGACCAGCGGCGGATCCTCCAACGCCAACGGCAGCGGCGCGGCCTTGCAGGCGCCCGGAGCGTCGGTCGGGAACAGCGGAATGCGGGTCAGCTCATCGTAGGTGAGGTCCGCGATGCGGCGCGGATCGCCGGCGACGCGCATCAGATCGCCATCATGCACGACCACGACCTCGCCGTCGCGCGTCATCTGCAGATCCAGCTCGATGCCATAACCGGCCTCGCAGGCGGCGGCGAAGGCGGCAAGCGAGTTTTCCGGGGCAATGACGCCGGAAACGTCCGGGCTGCCATAACCGGCCTTCATGGCCATGCGACGGGCAAGCGCCACGTATTCGCCGCTTTCGTCGGCGTATTGCGCGGTCAGACCGGAACCGGCGTCGTGCAGTCCGCGATGCGCGTACCACACGTCCGGAATGGCCGGCACGTAGTTGCGGCGCTTGTCGGAGAAGGAACGCGGGGCGATCGCCCAGACCGCGGCTCCAGCGGCAACCGCGCCGCCGAGCAGCGCCTTCTTGAGAAACGACTTTGACATGGGCATCCTCCTTGCGATCGGCCCGCCCGCCGCGTCCCGTTACGCGGCAAGCCATCTTCTACGAGCGTAGCCCACTTCGTCGTTTTTCGCTCACGTTTTCACCGATTATTCAGTTTTCGCCGGCGCTCCGAGCGTAAGACAATGAGCACTCACCACGCCAAACATCATCACATTCATAAGCAAAACGCCATATACAACGGCAAACGGCAGATATCACCATCGACGGAAAGCGGCTTGGGGTGCAGAATGAAGCGCGTGCCCACCCGCTTGCCGAATTTGGTCTTGAATTTGTCCAACGACCGCGCCTGATACGTTTTGGAGGATTTCACCTCGATCGGCGAGATACGCATACGTCCAGCGGCGTCGTCATATCCACGGGACATCAGGAAGTCGATTTCCATGGTATTTGCACTATTCTTGTCATCCCGTTTGGCGTAGAAGAACAGCTTGTGCCCATTGCTCGCCAGTTGCTGCGCCACAATGTTTTCCGTGAACATCCCCTCATTGACATTCAATTTGCCTAACAACAAATCACGATACAGTTCATGTGGAGTCGACTCATTGTCAGCGAACAGCTGCGAAATCAGCAATCCCGTATCGGACATGTAACATTTGAACGAACTCTCATTCAGACTTGCGGACAGCCCAACGGAAGGATCGTCAACGTTGTAACAGGTACTGCTGATACATGCATCCGACAGCCAGAAAAACGCGTCGGCGTACTCACGGCTCCGCGCACTGGACTCAAGCGAAGCGAGCTTAAACCGCTTGTCATGCCGGGATAGCTGCCCGGGAATGGTAGAAAAAATACGGGCAATCCGTGGCGCATCGGTCTGCCCGAACTGGGAAATATCATTGCGGTATAGCGACAGAATCTCTCGTTTAACGGTGTCAACCACGCCGAAATCCTTGCTCTCGTTGAATGCGTTGACCGCCTGGGGCATACCGCCAACCAGCATGTATTCGCGGAACAGCCGTTCGGCCTTGCGGTGCAACGCATCCGGCATTGGCTTCAAGGTCTGGAAGGAATCCTTAATGGGTTCGATAATCGCTTCTTCACCGGTTGCGCGTAGAAACTCCTCAAAATTCAAAGGTCCCAAACGCATTGACGTTTCCTCGGACGGGATGAGGATGCCAGCCACGTTCCGTTTGATGGATATCAACGAACCAGTTTCCAGATAGTCGTATCGCCCATCCGCCACCAACTGCTTGATGAACTCGCGAGCCTGTGGGAATCGCTGCACCTCATCGAACACAATCAGCGAATCCCGCTCAGGAAGTTTCGCACCGGTATATGCCTTGAGATACATAAAAAACGTATCGATATCCGTGCGATATGCGCGGAATAAATCCTTGATGTCTTCCGAAACCTGAGAGAAATCAAGCACCAGGTGGCCCGAATACTCATTGCTGGCAAATTCCTCCGCCAACGTGCTCTTGCCAACTCGCCTGGCCCCTTCGATAAGCATGGCGGACTTGCCCTTGGAGGTATGCTTCCAATTCAGTAGCTTTGCATATGCCTTTCGTTGGAATATAGCCATTTTTCTACCACCAATCACGAAATGGAGAGTTGTTGTACCCTTAATTTTACACGAAATGGGAAGTTTGTGGATATGGTTTTATACACGAAATGGAAAGTTTCTATGCGTCGTTTCATACACGAAATGAGAAGTTTGCGCTTTAGTCCACCGATTGCGAACCCGTATCGCGCCAACTTCGAAGACATCCCATAGTACGAAAGCACAGTTTTGCATCGCGTTGAATCATAGTGATAGCATTATGCTATCACTATGAGAATTCGGATATGGAAGGAGCGGAGATGGCTTCGATCACGATCCGTCGATTGGATGACGACGTGCTGGCACAGCTGAAGCAGTCGGCGCACGACCACGGACGGTCCACGGAGGCCGAGGTGCGGTCGATTCTGGAGGATTACACCGCCGGTTACGTTGCGCACGGCATAGTGACGGCCGGCGATTTCTTCAGCCAAATCCGCGCCGATTTGGATGGCGGCCTGCGCGATGATGAGTTGAATCTTCCGGCACGTCGGAACGATGAGGACGGTCCGCAACCGGTGAACGTCTCATGAATGGCGGCACCGACGCACGACGTTATCTACTGGACACCAACGTGCTTTCGGAGGCAATGAAGAGGGATTGCGATCCACACGTACTCGACTTCCTGCAATCACTCGACCTTTCACGGACGTTCATCAGCGTCTTTTCCGTCACCGAACTACTTTATGGCATCGAACGGCTTCCCGACGGCAAACGCAGACGGCAGTTGGAACAGGCGCTGGAGCGCCTGCTCACCACGTTCGGCAGCCGCATCCTGCCGTTCGATCTGCCGGCAAGTCTCAACTGCGCCGCGATGCTGGCCGTGCGCGAGCGCAATGGCAGACCGACCGGTTTCGCGGACGCGCAGATCGCGGCGACGGCGAAGACCAACGCCTGCGTTGTGGTGACCCGTAATATCAAGGATTTCGAAGGCACCGGTGTGGAGCTGGTCGACCCTTGGAATTTTCAGGGGCATGCGGCGTGAGGCGCGTCGGGTCGCTTGATTCGGCAGCACCGACATTCATGGCGATTACCATGCAAGGATTTCCGGATATCACATGGGCTCGTTGCAAGGGCACGCGAATACGTATAGATGAACACGCGCGGCTTGCAAAGCAAAGGGCGGTGCACGTCCGTTGGGATGTGCACCGCCCTGATGAGCGATTCGTCCGCGATCATTCAATCATTGGCATTGTGGATGACCGCTAGCTCAGTGGCTCAGTCCTGCAGTTCGCGCTTGACGGAGCGGATCTTCACGGTGACGATGGCCGCCACTGCGATCAACAGCGCCGCGACCACGGAGAACAGGATGATGCCCGCACCACCAGTAAGCGGCAGCTGAGTGATGGACTTCACGTTCTTCACCTTGATGCCCTCGGTATCCGTCGTGGCCAGATTGAGAGTGTTGTTGTTGGATTCCAAATTAGTCGTGGCAGTAAGCGTCCCGGCAACATCGTTCAGCTGTGCCTCAACCGTGAATACCGGCATGGTGGATTCGACATTCAGATACCCGGTCGGGGCCTGGGTCTCCTTCAGCGTATACAAGCCTTCGCCTTCTTCGCCGCTGGTCATCTTGGCCTTCAGACCATAGACGATGACACGACCGTTGGCGTTGGAAGCCACTTCAGTTTCGTCGCCGTTCGGATTGTAATAGTACGTCCAGGAATCGTCCCCATTGTCCACCTTGGTGAATCTGAGCGGAGTTCCCGTTGCCTCGGTCCCGGAATACACCGCGAACTTCGCATTCTTCAGCAGCTCTTTGTCGGGACCAACCTTGGTGAAATTGAAGCTGCCGACATACTGCTTCGTCATTCCGGCTTCGGACCACGAGGCGGAGGGCGCAGTGGCATTGTGCTTCACCCTAGCGGAGTTGCTCAGCGTCACGGCTGCGGCACTGCCGCCCTGCTCATTCACGGTGGCCTTGTACACGATCCAAAGCTTGGTGCCGTACCACTCATGAGCGTCGTTGACGGTAACAGTCATAGTCTTGCCGCCTTCAGCGGAATCGTTGCTGGAAACCGTGTATTCATTGGCTTCCATCTTGATGCCCTTTCCGGCCATGTTGCCATGGTACGCTCGCAATGAGTCCGTATCAACGGTCAAACCTTTGGAAGCGGTATCTTCGATCAGCATCTGGTATGAAGTGTAGCCCTGTGCGCCCTTGGGCACATTGGTGACGACCACATAGCACAGCGTATCGCCGACATTCACGGACTTGCCATTCAGCGACGGGGTGTCATCCGTAATTCGCGCACCATCATCACACATCTTGCCGTCGTATACGTACTTGTGTGGCGCGTTCGGGACGTTCTCCTCCTTGACGTTAAATTGGCCCAGTTCAACTATGTTGTTCTGGCCATTGTCTTTGCTAAGGGCCATCGTCTTGTATCCGCTGATGGTGGAAGCGACCACGGCAACGCTGCGCAACGTCGAATCACCATTCGTTGCCTTCGTCACCAGATACCAGCCCTCACCCGTGGCCAGATTCATCGTCTGATCGGTAGGAGAACCATCAGCAGGCGTGGTGACAGTGCTTCCCCGGAAATCACCGATGTTGTTGATATCACCGAAGCGCTGCTGAATATACGAGGCGAACTTGCGAAGCGTGGTCCCCTCGAATGTCGCCACATAAGCCGCCACATTGTTCTTGTACTCGTTGGGAATATTCGATACGCTCGCAGCATCTTCAGCCGCTTTGGTAAGAACGTTAAGATAAGACCCCGTAGCCACGGTGGACACATCGACAGACGTGATTGCGCCTGTAAGGCTATCTCCCTGGATATTGGAGAAATCAGCGAACTTGTACGCAGTATACGTGCTGTTCTGCTGCGCGTTTAGCGCGGTAATCGTGGCAGTATTGGTGCCATCGGCGGAAGCCGAGGCGGTGCCGAGTGCGGCACAGCCGAGCAGGGTCGCCGCGGCGGCGATGCCTGCCAATAGTTTTCTCATTTTCATGAGATCTCCTTCTTCTGTATTCTGAACATTTCCGCGCGCGTCCGGAACGTTCCGGACGCGACAACATCTGTTATGGGTTGGTTATGGGCATCAGTTGGATTGCCCGGACCAGTTTTGGGTTGGCCGCTGTCGGCTGTGAAGCCTCCGGCGGCGGCCATCTATTCCAGCAACTGCTCCTTCCGCTTCTGGCGCAGCCACCACTCGTGGACGGCGAATCCGGCGATCACCGCCAGCAAGCCGACAATGCCCCCGCCGATCAGGAAGTTCCTGGTGGTCAGGCCTCCGGTGAGCGGCAACTGCTCCGCGCTTCTGCACACATTCACGAACGCGGCACCGTCGTTCTCGTCGGTGGCCGTCGGCGCATCGTACCCGGGCGTGGTCGCGATGACGGAATACACGCCCTTCATTTGGTCCTCCTCGACGCGGAATCGCAGATACCGCACGTTCGTCGCATACGAAAGCGTGGCGTCTGAACCGGCAACCTCCGTTACCTTGTACACGTAGGCTCCCGGCTTGGAGAAGCTGAACTCACCGAAACCGATTTTGGCGAAATCGCCGGCTTTGGTGGTCACCAAGTCGCTCTTGCCAACCTCGACCGTTGCACCACGGCTCGGCTGCGGCAACGTATTCAGCGTCGTGCCGCTCGTCGTGCAGGAGATGCTGCCGGCATCGCTGAACGCGCCGAGATTGGCGCTGTAATTGCAGCGCTCCAGCTTGAAGGCGAACCTGTCCTTGCTGCTGTCGCCCCACGCGCGCCCGGCCAGCTGCTTGTACAGCGGGGCCGAGTCCGCGGTGTTCGTGACGACCGTCGGGTTCAGCTTTTCGTAGGTGTTGGTGAACAGGATGGACTGCTTATCGCTGATCTTGGTGTTGCCGCTGACCTGCTGTTCCCAGGCCTTCGTCTTGGCATCGCGCCCCTTCCAGCACGACAATGTGGATGTCACGCCAAGCGTTCCGTTGCCCTTGTCGGTCACTGCGATCCGCACATAGTACGCCCACTGCTTGCACCAGACGCCATCGATCTTCACATCGCTCGCGTTCTCTCCGGTCGGCGCTTTGTAGTCCGCATCGGGCTTTGTGTTGGTCTTGCCGGTGTTCGGGTTCGTGTGCTGCGCCACCTCGACAATCTTGAACTCGTAGGTCTTGCCGGCGTCCGCTTCGGTGAACACCAGATCGGACAGCTTGTTCTGCATGACGTTCTTCGCACGGCGGCCACCGTTCTCGGTCGGTTCCGCAGCACCGTTGGAGAACTCGCGGTCATTGGCGAAGGTCGCCGCCGCGATGCGCTGCTCCGAGACATCGTCCGTACCGCTGATGCGGAACGTGAACTCCCCCGCGTACAGCTCACGCAATCCGTTGTTGCTGTTGTTCAGCTCCTTGGTCACGTCGAATCCCGCATACTGCAACGATGCCGAATATACGTTCGTGAATGCGGCGGCGTCCGTGGCCTTGCGGTCGGCATCGGTCGATGCACTGCGATTGCCGTACGTGACGCTTTGCACCCGCAACTTGCCGGTATGCGTGCCGGACGCGTTCATATCGGACACGACGTAGGTGACCGTCGAGACGTGACCGTCGTACGTGATGCCGCCGGTCGTTCCCTTGGTCTCGGTGATGTCGAAGACGTATGTTCCCGCCTTGCGGAAGGTGAGCGAGGTGAAGGTGAACGGTTTCGCTTCGCCCGATTTTGCAGTCACGTTCGTGGTGGTGGCCTTGGCGAGCGTGCCGTCCGGCGTGCAGCCGGTGCCGGACGAGCAGCTGCTTCCCTCGACCGCCTTGGATTCCACGGCGTCCCTGGTCGCGTCGTCGCCCGCCTTGAGCGTGAAGGCGAAGGAATCGGTGGCCTTGCGCGCACGCCCGGTCAGGGTCTTCGTGCCTTGCGGGGTCGCCGAAACCTCCGAGGCCTGATACGTGTTGGCGAAGCGGATGGCGTTCGAGCCGTCCGTGGGCGCGCTCACCTGTTGCAGCGCTCCGTTCGCGTCCTTGTAGTACGTGACGTTCGCGTTGACCATGCCGTCGGTGACCGTCACCGCCACGAACACGTAGTACGTCGTATCGTCGTAGGTCATCGCGGTGCCGGCGTCCTGCACGGTACCGGTGTTCTCCGTCACCTTGTACACGTACGTGTTGTTGCCGGTGTTGCCGTCAAAGGAGACCCGCGGGAAGTTCGCCGTATGATAATCGTCGAAGGAGGCGTCCGTACCGGCCGCGCCCACGCCCGTAGGCATCGGCACGGTATTCGCATTATTCGGCAGACCGGCCACCGTGCTCGGGTTCCCTTTCGCCGTCATGAAGCTGCCGACCGCAGTCAGACGGGTGCTGAACATGCCGGCCTGGTAGGGGTAGCCGTTCTCCGTATAGTCCTTGGTGGCGGAGAACGTCACCGCTCGCGGATCCTTGCTGTAGTTGTTGATGAATTCGGCCGGATCCTCGCTTGCGGAATCGGTGACGGCGGCCCCGGAATCGTCGGTCGTCTTCGTGGCGATGGCCTTGGAGACCTGCAGTTTGCCGCCCGCAACGCTCACGGTGACGCTCACCGTGTATTGCGCGCGGGAATAGTTGAAGCCTTCCAGCGCACCGGTGGCGGGCATGACCTCCGATAGCTGGTAGGTGTAGGTTCCCGGCTTGGTGAACGTGATATCGCCGAATGCCATGTCCTGCGATGCGCCTGCCGAAGCCCGGTAGGTCAGCGTTTTCGTCATCGTATGGTTGCCGTTGGCATCCACGTTGGAGATGACGCACGCCCCGGCGAGCCCGTCGGTGGCGCAGGACGGCAGCGGGGTGTCTTGAGAGGCCTGCAATTGGAAGGAGAACGGGTAGTCGCCCGTCGTTCCGGCCGGCAGACCCGTGACCGTCTTGCGCACCTGGATGAAATCGCTCGCCTTCATCGTGATGCTGTCCGGCTGGTACAGATTGACCGCCGTGGCCTGCGCGGTGCCGGAGGCACGCGTGATCGTGCCGGAAAGTCCGCTGGTCTTCTTCTGGTCGAGCGTATATCCGGTCGGCAGGTTGTTTTCCATGATCGAATACGAGACGCCGTCCGCGATGTTGTCGATGGCGAGCGTCTGCCGATTGGTCAGCTTCACCGGTTCGGTCGTCGCGCATTTCGCCTCGTCGGTATCGCCCTTGGCGACGCAGCGGACCAGCTGGCCGGATGTCGCGTCGGCGCTCGTGCGATTCAGTTTCAGGACCACCGACTGATCGTCCTTGGTACCTTCGCTGGTGCCGCCGGAAATCGTGCCGTAATAGTAGTCGGTCTTGCCGTCCTGCTGGAGCGTGGCGGGATCCTTGGCGCTCAGCGTGATGCCGAAGGTGAAGGCACGCGTGTCCATATCGGCCGGAGCCTTATATCCTTCGCCGACCGTGACCTTCTTGGTGAGCGACAGGCTGCTTGTGCGCTGGTCCTGCACGCGGACCACGGTGGCGCCGGTGAACAGGTGCGAAAGCTCGGAATTGCGCAGTTCGAACCTGGCACCGCGGCTGTCCGTCGCGGTATCGGGCGACTGTGCCACGCTGAAGTTCGTCCAACCGGTGTCGTTG
Source organism: Bifidobacterium sp. (assembly GCF_050874245.1). Lineage (GTDB taxonomy): Bacteria > Actinomycetota > Actinomycetes > Actinomycetales > Bifidobacteriaceae > Bifidobacterium. The sequence continues at coordinate 36,609 of NZ_JBNMKH010000002.1, forward strand.
ACGAAACCGTCATCGGTCATCGTGCTCTGATCGGCCAGCGTGTAGTAGCCGTTGTCGTAATCGCCGGTCCAGGTTACGTTGACGGCCTTTTCCTTTTCGCCGTCGATGGCCTTGCTCCAACCGTTACTGGTCACGCATTGCTCGTCGGCGCATCGCAGCTGCGTGACCTTCAGATCCGACAGCGTGCGGTTGATATCGCGATTGGCGGCGAATTGCTTGAACACCTCGTTCAACGTGCCGATATGCGTCAGCGTGGATATGCCATCGTCCTTGCTGCCGGCGTCGGCGAAGATGCCGTCATCAGTGATGAGCACTTTCGCCAACGTATCGTTGATCTCATAGCCGCCGGGGGCCTCAATCTCCTTGATGTAGTACGTGCCGTTGTCAAGGTCGACGCCGTTGCCCGCAACACCGTCCGCTTCGGAACCCTTCATCGCGAACATGCACGAGCCGTCCATATGGTACGGATAATCGGTGTCCTTGGTGACGCAGGCCTGCAACGGCGTGGCGCCTTCGAGCAGGCTCTTGCCGTCGGCGCTGACCTGATTGGCCGCATACAGGCCGAATTTCGCGCCTTCGATCGGATTGCCGGCGTCGTCAACCTTCTGCACGATCGGCGCGTTGCGCACGTCGGTGACCGCGATCTGCACGCCGAAGCTGCGCATGAACTGGTTGCTGTGCTTGCCTGAATCATCCATGTCGAGACGGATGGTGTTCTCTGCCGTAATGTCCGCCGCAGTATCAGCCATGGTGTAGTACAGACCCATCGCGTACAGCGAATCAGCCTGATCCGCTTCGCTGCGCATGAAGTAGTACGTGAACAGGTCGCCGGGCAGACTGGGGATATACGTCGAGTATTTGCCTTCGGAATCCTTGCCGAGGAAATGCAGGTAGTTCGTGCTCTTGCTCGCGTCGGATTGCGCCAGCTTCACGACCGATTCAACGCCGTCGACCTTCGATTCGGACAGGTTCCATCCCTGCAAGGCGCTGCCGGAGACGGCGTTCCATTCATCGTTCTGCAACGTGCCGCCCGCGGTCTTATGCCGGTTCAGGATGACGGCGAACACCTTGCCCTGCGAGGCGTCGTGCACATTGCCGTTCATGTCGTACACCGTGGTGCCGTTCGCCAACGTCAGCGTCTCGTGCGCCACCGACCATGCGCCATCGTTCCATTTCTGGGTTTCCCTGTTGCACAGCAGCAGGCCTTCGCCGTTGGGACTGATCTGGTAGCGCAGGTCGATATCCTTGGATTTTCGGTACCCGGGCGGAGCGCTGGTCTCCTTGAGCACGTAGTGCGTAATACCGCGTCCGTTGCGCGCCAAATCGGCGAAGTTCACCGGTTTGCCGGTTTCGTAGTTGGTGAACCTGTAGACGCCGTCCTTGTCGGTGACGCCCTTGCTGATCAGACCAGCGGCGGTGTAGGAGTAGTCGCTGCCTGCCTTGTACAGCTCGAATCCGGCGCCGGCCACGCGGTTGCCCTGCTGGTCAAGCTTGACCAGGTTGTTCTCCGGAATGTCGGCGAGATTGTACTTGAGCTTCATATTGGAGGCGTTGTTGCCGCGTTCCAGATAGAAGAAGTCGAGCGTGTGGTAACTGCCGTCGGCGAACGTGTTCGGATTGGTCGAAGACCATTCCACGGATTTGAACGCGTCGGAATCCTCGCCATACGCGTCGACGAACGCCTGCCGGATGGTGGTTTTCTTGTACTGGCTGCTGCCGCCGTCGGAGACCGTCACCACGCCGGTCCGATAGTTGATGTTCAAGGCGGAGGTGTTGTGGATGCCACCGACATCGCCCACGAGCACGCCATCGACGAACACCCACACGTCGTCGTCGCCGGTGAAGTCGAAGGTCATGTCCTCGCCGTTGACCAAGCCGTTTATCGGCTGCATGAAGTCGGATTGCGAGTGGACGCCGAAATAGTGGTTCAGCACCGCGTCCCTCATACCCGTGACCTTCTTCGTCAGTTGGCCGTTCCTTTCGGCGAACAGTTCATCGGCGTTGTTGAGCGGGAAGAAGCCCACGCTCGGAGTGTCATACACCACCACCTGGTTGTCGCCGTTGGTATCGCCATTGGTGTCGGTGACCAACGCGGCGAAGTTCTTCGCGCTGTCATACGTGTAATAGCCGTTCTCCAGCTGGAGCAGGCCTTTGAGATTGGTGTAGGTCTTGCGGTATTTCGTGGCCGAATCCGTGCTCGCCGGATCGAACAGGTAGTCAAGAGACTGCGTGCCGTCGGTCGTCTTATTCGAGTCATACTGCCTGCCGGCCTTGAGCTGCGGGTAGCCGTTGACCAAGGTGTTCTGGACGATGCCGAAATTCGGTCGAGCGCTTCCGGTCCACGCATTGACGCTTTGACCATTATTGCCGAAACCGCTGTAGGTGAATTTCAGCTGCTTGCCGTTGTTGATGCCCATATTCCGCTGGTTGGTAGCGTCGGTGCCGTCCGCCTGATGGTACGTCTGCACCCAGTAGTCGAACAGGTCGATGGAGGTGCCGGACGGGCTGACCGTGTTCTTCACCACATGGTTTCCATATGGCACGCTCGAAGTGTCGTTGGCTTGGGCCGGAGGCGCGATGAGCACCGTGACGAGCATCAGCACGGCGGCCACCACGGCAGCGACGAAACGATTCGGCACCAAGGACGTGCACACCCCTGCAAACCTTCGCACCAGCGCAGCCAGTACCCCCCTTGCATGACCCCGCATCAAACAAGAACGCTTCCTCACCGCGCAACCTCATCTTTTGCCGTACCGCCTGCACGCAATACGGAATTCCCTTGCCCATCCGCGCCTGTCTGCCTATATTTCAGCACGAATGGTCGGAAGCATACACCATCGGTGTGTCCACGACAAATTCTCCGGCACCCCCGATAAATAAAGGGGTGAAAACGTTAACGCTCACAGCCATTCGGCATGCCTGTCCGGCATGGTAACATCCCCCGTAAGGTGGTCACTTGACCGCGAGCGCCGAGATCATGTACGGAAATGCCCGATCAACGTGCCGAGATGCACCGTGGCGTGACGCATGATATGCGGTTGCGGACGATTCCGACGACCCAGCACAAACAATGTCAGCAAGCCAATCGCAAGAACCGCAAAGCCAACCTCGACGGCCGCGGCCCACGGGTCGCGCATGGTGTTCGGATCCGGCGCGGGTTGCGGGATGGAGACACGATGGCCCGAAACCAGCAGACGATGCGTGTTCACGCCGTACGGCGTGCAGGTCATCAGCGTCACACGATCCTCGCCTTTGACCACACGCAGCTTCGACGTGTCCGAAGGCTCGATCACCTCGATGCGGTCCACTTCGTAGCCGAGCGTCTCCCCCATCACTTCGATGTAGAAGAAATCGCCCTTCCTCACCTCGTCCAAACGCGTGAACATGGCCGCTTCAACCAGCCCACGGTGTCCGGTGATGACCGCATGCGTGCTCGCGCCGCCCACCGGAAGGCTTGTGCCGTACAGATGCCCCGCTCCCGAGGCGAGCGCCACATTGGAGGTGCCATGGTAGATCGGCAGTTTGATGGACACCTTGGGTACGCGGATGGTACCCATCACCCCGCCGCCGGCGTCCAGCAGGGATTGGTATTCCTTGTCTTTGGCGGATATCGAATCACTATCGTCGGACGTGTGGGAGCCTCCGGGAACGTTTGCGAACGGGTCGGACGCCTCGCCAAGCACGCTTTGTTCGGAAGCAGCGATCTTCCTGTTGTATCGTTTGGCCGCGGCGAACGCGCGCTCGGCCTGCGGATACGGCCAGCCCTGCACATGGCGGGCGGCCTCGTCGGCCGTTTTGGATGTGGCGATCGACGCACGCCACTGCAACACGTACGGAAAGCCGGCCACCGCGATCGCAGCAATCACCAGCGTGGCCACGAAAGCATACAGGAAATGCAATTGCCGGCGCAGCCTCTGTCTGTGGGCGACGCGTGCGGAAATGTCGATCGCCTCATCGAACGACATCGGGCGCCATGGCTGCCGGTCCGCCATACGCACCTCCTGACGACCTGCATGACCCGCCGGTCGCAACCGGCGGAAATGGACGGAAGCCAAGTCTACCGCATCACGGCACCGCCAATCGGCTACCGCTTCTTCGAACTGCGTCCCTTGAAGTAGATGTCGAACACGATCCAGACGGACAGGATGAACGCGATCACATAGCCGAGGAAGCCGACGATCGGAATGCCGAAGATCACCGGTTTGATGCCCGCGTAATACACGATCGACGAGCCGATGAACAGGCCGACCACGATGAGCGCCATCGTGAGCCTGTTCACCATGTTGGCGAGCAGATGGATCGGCTCCTGCGATCCGACCATCTCCATATTCACGCGCAGCTGACCGCGCGTGAGCATGCGGGAGGCCACCTTCAGCTCGTTGGCGGCGGCCAGCAGGCTGTGCAGCGCCTGATGCCCCTCGACGGCCAGCGATTTCGCCTCATCCTTGACAAAATCCTTCTTCGACGTGCTCGCCGCGATGTGGTCGGAGATAATCTGGATCATGTTCACGTCAGGGATGAACTCGTCAAGCAGACCTTCCAACGTGACCAGCGCGCGGCCGACCGTGGTGACGGTGCTGGGCACTTCAATGCCGTGACGCTGCGCCATCTGCGTCAGGGCCGTCAGCATGGCGGCGATGTCGAGCTCGGCCAAATCAACCGTGCCGAATTCCTTGACGATCACGTCCAAATCAGCCAGCAGGGCCGGGTAATCCTCCGAATCGGCTTCGGCGCCGGCGAACCGCAGCAAACCGTCGGCAAGCGCGGGCGAATCCTGTTCGGCCACGGCGAAGATCATGTCCTTCAGAACGGAACGGGTTTTGGCGTTAAGCCGGCCCGTCATGCCGAGGTCGAGCAGCACGATCTGTCCGCCGCGCACCATGATGTTGCCGGGGTGCGGGTCCGCGTGGAAGAAGCCTTCGTCAAGCACCTGCGTGGCGTAGTTGTCCACCAATTTGGTGCCGATCTCCTTCAGGTCGTAGCCGGCCGCGACGAGCTCGTCCGGATGGGACACGGAGATGCCTTCGACGTAGTCCATGACCACCACGTGCTCGGTGCAGAGTTCCGGATACGGTTTCGGGCAGTCCATGTACTTGTAGCGTTCGCAGAATCGTTTGAATTCCGCCAGATTGCGGGCTTCGATGAGGAAGTCGGTTTCGGATTCGAAAGTGTCCCACAGCTCTTCGACCACGCCGGAGAGGTCCACCACCTGCGCGCTGTGCATAGTTCTGGTGGCGACTTTGGCGATGGTGCGCATGATGGATACGTCCTGCGCCATGGTTTCGCGCACGCCCGGCCGTTGCACTTTGACGGCCACGTCCTCGCCGGTGGAGAGTTTGGCGCGATGCACCTGCGCCAGGCTTGCGGAGCCAAGCGGCGTGGCGTCGATGTGCTCGAAGATCTCGTCCACGGGCCGTCCGTACTCGTTTTCGAGCACCTGCAGCACCGTGCTGTACGGCATGGGGTCGGCGTCGGCGCGCAGTTTGGACAGTTCGTCGCAGAACGCTTGGGGCAGGATTTCGGAGCGCATGGACAGGATCTGTCCGACCTTCACGAAGGTGGGGCCGAGCGCTTCGAGCATGAGCCGCATTTTGACGGGTGTGAGCCCGTGCACCACGTCGAATTGGTTGGCGATGCGCGCGATTTGCGTGAGTCGCTTGAGTTTGCCGCGTCGGGTCAGGTGGTAGCGTTCGGAGAACGTGTCCTTGCGGGGTCCGAAGATGCCGATGGTTTCGGATGATTGCCCGTTCATCTGCGAGGCTGCGTCCGGCGAAGGGTCGGCGGACGGGTTGATGACCGCGTTGACCCTGTCGGACAGTGTGACCGGCTCGACGCTTTCGGGACGTGCCGCGTCCGGCTTGTCTGGTGACGATTTCAAAGACATATCACTGCTCGCAAACGGTTGGGATTCGACTGGCGGTTGGGATTCGACTGGGTGATCGGCGCATGGGCATGGTGGGCATAACAAATCGCCGTCCGGGCGCTGGAATGCGCTGCAGACGGCGATACGAGGCGTTTGCCTTATTCGGCCTTGTCTTCGGTTGCGGCCGGAGCGGCTTCGCTCTTGGTTTCGGAGGTCTCCTTGGCCTCTTCGACCTTATGCTTGAGTTCGGCGTTGAGGGCCTTGCCTTGCTCGACGGTCAGTTCGCCCTTCTTGACGAGGTCGTCGACGATTTCCTGGCTCTTCTCAACAGTGGTCGCCAAAGCACCGATGCCGGCGAGAAAAACCTTGCGCAGGCCGTCACCAAAATTAATATCAGCCATGATGTCCTCCTTTAGGTGATGGTGGTACCTACTGTATCGCAAATGCCACACATATGCGGGAGGCAAAACCGGTCAATCGCATGGCGATTGGCGGAATACGGGATGGTTTTCCGCCCGTTCAGCGCGGACGGGACATGGCCACGCGGCGGGCGCGGTCGGCGGTGGCGTCGATGCGACGCAATTCGGCGCGCTGCCCGTCCGTCTGACCGGCCGAGGCCGGGTCGAACGTACCGTAACGGCGTTCCACGGCGGTGCGGATCAGGAAGTCGGCGACCGCGGGGTTCTTCGGCAGCAACGAGCCGTGCATGTACGTGCCGATCACGTTGTTCACGCGTGCGCCTTCCGTATGGTCCTCGCCGTTGTTGCCGGTGCCGTCCGCGTCGACCGTGCCGAGCGGCTGGACGCCGTCGCGCAGGAACGTCTGTCCGGAATGGTTCTCGTAGCCGATGATGTCGCCGAAATCGGTGGAATGTTCCGTGAGATTGCCGATCATGCGCGTCTCACGCCCCACCGTGTATGCGCCGATCACGCCGATGCCGTCGAGACGGGAGCCGTCCACCGTTTCGAAATACTCGCCGAACAGCTGGTACAGGCCGCAGATCATGAGCATCGGCACGCCGTCCGCCGCCAGCGATCGCAGCAAATCGGCGCGCTGGAAGAAATCGCCGATGATCTTCTTCTGGCCGGTGTCCTGCCCGCCGCCGCCCAAAATCATGTCGACGTGCTCGGGCCAGTCGCAGCCCTGGTTGTAGGCGTGCACGCGCGGCTCGTAGCCGTACAGCGCGAGACGGCGCCGGATGGTGAGCACGTTGCCGGAATCGCCGTAGATGTTCATGTCCTTCGGATACAGCGACACGATGTCGATGACCTGGCCCATATCGTCTCCTCGTTCTCCTTCGCCGCGTCTCACTTGCCCACGCCGGCGTCGGCCACGTCGGCGATTTTGGCCAGCGCGGCACGCGTTTTCAGCATGGCGGTGTACGTGCAGTAGATGTGTTTGGGGGTGCCGGGGTCCGCGTTCACGAACGCCATGACCGTTTCCTCCAGGTCGGTGCTCACCTGTTCGACGGGCACCTGGTCGTATTCGAGGCGCAGGGCCATGTCCCACGCGCGCACGCCGGACACCGCTTTGACGCCGGTGCCGCGCAGCGAGGTGAAGTCCACGTCCCACAGCCAGCTCATGTCGCGGCCGTCGGCGTATTCGTCGTTGATGCAGATCATGGTGTCGCAGCCTTCTGGCTTGAACGAGGCCAGGGACAGGCGGAATCCCATCGGATTCTTGACCAGCAGCAGTTCCACGGGCGAGCCGTTCACGGTGATGACCTCGCCGCGGCCGAACGCCGGGGTGACCTCGCCGGCCGCGTCGATCATGGCCTGCGTGGTGGCATGCGCGAAGGCGATCATGCGCGGCGAGACTCCAGCTTGGCGCAGGATCGCGTTCGCGGCGGCCTGGTCGCTCTGGCCGGCCACGCCATTCGCGCCGGCCGCATCGGATTTGCCGGCCGAATCGGATGCGGAGGCTTCGGCGAGCGCCTCTTCGAACGGCAGGAACATGGCCTGCGCGTCCGCCACGACCGCACGCACCACGGCGAGCGCGGCGGCCGCGTTGTACAGGTTGTAGACACCTTCCAGCTTGACGGTCGTCTCGTACGTCTCACCATCGATGACGAAGCTGGCACGATGGTCGCCCACGGAACGCAATGTCACATCGGCGGGCAGCACGTCGGCCGTACGATTGGCCGAATCGACGGTATTCCCGCCATTTTCCGGGCTTTCCTGCGATTCCGCAGCGTCCTGCGTATCGTCCGCCGTGCCGGCTTCCTGCGATTCCGCGTCGACGGTGGTGCGCATGTCGTCGTCCGACGGGAAGAAGCCGCGCAGCGATTCGTCGAGGCCGAAATATCGCACTTCCACACCGTCTTCGGTGTCGACGACGTCCGCAAGCCGGGCGATACGAGGATCCTCGCGGTTGAGCACAACGGTTCCGGTGGTCGCTTCGGCCGCTTTGCTCAGCAGGCGCGCGGTGTTGTCGATCTCGCCGAAACGGTCAAGTTGGTCGCGCATCACGTTGAGCAGCAGGCAGTAATCGGGTTTCACCTGGCGTACGAAATGCACGGCGTACGCCTCGTCGAGCTCCAATACCGCGATGTCGGCGTCGAGTTTGCCAGAAAGTGAGACTTCGGCGAGCAGCGACGAGACCACACCTCGGGTGAAGTTCGAGCCGGTCGGATTGGTGAAGACCTTCAATCCGAGCGATTCGAGCATGCTGGCCACCATGCGGGTGGTGGTGGTCTTGCCGTTCGTGCCGGAGACGAGCACCACGCCGAGCGGCAGTTGCGCCAGCGTGCGCGAAAGGAAGTCCGGGTCGATGCGTTCCACGATTTTGCCGGGGAACGCGCTGCCGCCGCCGTGCGCCAGGCGGGAGGCAGCGCGGACGGCTTTGCCGATCAGGGGCGTTGCGAAGGAATTCCAAGCCATATCACACCATCTCCTGCTGGGACTGGTAATCCTGGGGCATGTCCTTGAACTTCGAATAGGCGCCAAGGAATGCCAGATTGAACGTTTCGGTAGGACCGTTACGATGCTTCGCCATGATGATGTCGGCCTCGCCCGGACGGTCCTCCTTATCGTAGGCGTCCGGACGGTGCACCAGGAACACCACATCGGCGTCCTGTTCGATCGAACCGGATTCACGCAGATCGGCCAACTGCGGCTTCTTATCCTGACGCATTTCCGGACCACGGTTCAGCTGGCTCAGTGCCACCACCGGCACCTCAAGCTCCTTGGCGAGCAGCTTCAGCGCGCGGGAGAATTCGGACACCTCCTGCTGACGGCTTTCCACGGCCTTGCCGGAGGTCATGAGCTGCAGGTAGTCGATGACGACGAGTTTCAGATCGTTCGTCTGCTTGAGTCGGCGGCACTTCGCACGAATCTCCATCAGGCTCATGTTCGGGCTGTCGTCGATGAACAGCGGCGCATTCTGCAACTTGTCCTGCAACTCGTTCAGGACGGCCCAACGCTCAGGGGTGATGTCCTCGGCGCGGCGCATGACGGAGAGCGGAATATTGGCCTCGGCCGCGATGATACGTTGCGCCAGTTCGGTCTTGCTCATTTCCAAGCTGAAGATGATGGACGTCATATTGTGATGCAGCGCGGCGGAACGCGCGAAATCCACGCCGAGCGTGGACTTACCCATGGCCGGACGGCCCGCCACGACGATCATCTGGCCGGGCTGCAGACCCTGCGTCACCTCGTCGATGTCACGGAAGCCCGTCGGCACGCCTTTGGCCACCTCGCCGCTCTGCAGACGGTCGATCTGGTCGAGCGTCTCGGTGATGACACTGCCGATCGGCGCGTAGTCCTGGCGCACCTTGCCGGTGGACATCTCGTACACCTCGGCCTGGGCGAGGTTGACGACGTCCTCGGCCTGAGAGCCTTCGGCGGTATAGCCAAGCTGGGCAATCTTGGTTCCGGCGGCGATCACGTTGCGCAGGATGGCGCGCTGATGGACGATGTCGGCGTAGAACGTGGCATTGGCGGCCGTCGGCACCGAAGCCACCAGACTGTGCAGGTAGTCGGATCCGCCCACCTTCTCCAGGTTGCCTTCGGAAAGCAGCTCGTTGGCCACGAGCACGGCATCGACCGGCTGGGAGGCGGCGAACAGCTTGATGATCGCCTCGTACACGGTCTGGTTGCGCGGCTGGTAGAAATCGGTCACGTCGATCATCTGCGACACTTCGCCGATGGCGTCCTTGCTCATCAGCATGCCGCCGAGCACCGCCATTTCGGCGTCGTCGTCATGCGGCGGCACACGATCGAAGATGGCGTCGCGGACCGGCTGTCCCGGACGTCCGCTCATGCCGTTTCCGGCGACCGAAAAACCATGGTTCTGCACCAAATCGTTGCCCCACGAATCGTTCTCCGCCATATCTCTCCAAACGCAAAATCGACCGAGGAAATCGACCGAAATTTTTTAATACAAAAGAAAACCATAATACCGTACACGTCGTCACGTCCGACATGGCCCCGCGATTGTGGATGAATCTCCGCATCGGGACATTTCACCAATCCACGACACGCGCGGAAGGCCCCGTTGTGGATAAGAAACTTGAAAAAAGCCGAGTTATCCACATATTGGGGATAACCGTGTGGAAAACGTTCCGACTTTTCCACAGAGTGGGGATAACCAAGTGGACAACTTGGGGACATTTTCCGTTTGGTGGGAAAATCCCCATATTTCGATTTGCCGAAGTGAACGCAAGGTGATATGTTCCCCACTTTTCGCTGACTGCCGACAAAATCACGGTAGACGAGGATGAGCGTCGGAACATTCGAGACGCGGAGACGGCTGAGCGCGCAGACCCCACCGGGAAGCTCACATGTGGTAACGGGTGGCGTTGTACATGGTGCGCACCAGCGTCTCCCGCCACCTGCTCCAGCCATACTGCTTGGAAATGGCCTCGCCGGATGTGGCGCCCAGCGAGGAACCATCGGCGCGGGTCAGGTCGAAGAGCATGTCCAGCAGCACGGGATCATGGTCGAGCCGCCCCGCCAGATCGTCGCCGACATTGGGATCATTGGGATTGCTGCCGGTCGCGAATTCGGATAGCGTCAGATGCTCGCGCACCAGCAATGTGACCCAACGGACGATGTCGCGGTCGAAGCCCATGCGCTCCACGATGACGGTCGCATGCCGCGCGCCCTCCGCCGCATGGTCGCGCACACCCGGCCGCTTGCCGATGTCGTGCAGAATGCCGGCAAGCAGCAACGCCTCGTAATGCCGGTCGTCATAGCGCCCGCCGCTGGGCGTCTCACGGCCGAGGCGGGTGACGACCTCCACCATATGCCTGTCGATCGTGTACCGGTGCGCGGCCGACGCGCTCGGCCGATTGCGCACACCCAACCATTCGGGGATGAGCTTGCCCGGCACGTCGATGAAATCGATGTCCTCCCACACATCCAGCAACGCGGGCCCCGTGGCCAGCAATCGTACGAACAATTCACGTGATTCCGCCGTCCAATTGCGGTCGCCGACCGGGCACTTCCGCAGATTTTGCAACGTTCCCGGAGCTATCGGCAGGCCGAACTCCGCGGCCGCGACGGCGACGCGCAGCACGAGATTCGGATCTTCGGTCGGATCCATGCCCGGTGCGAGGACGATCTCCTCCTCATGCCTGGCGACGCCGGGCGCGATCACATCGAAGGTCGGCGCTTGCCGCTTACCGCCGCCACGCGGCTGGAACACCTGGAAGAAGGCGAAACGCGGCTTGTCATGCGTCAGCGAATGCTCGGCGCGAGACGCGGTGGAATCAAGGGAGAACGCGATCTGTCGGCCAACGCGGGCCAGCAGCGTCTGCAAATCGTCAATCGACTGCGCCTCACGCTCACCTTCGGGCAGTGTCGGATCGGACAGACCGAGCATCGCCGCGACCTTCGCCTGGTACGGCGACAGCAGCAGATTCGTGTCCTTGTCCGCGACCAAATGGATGCAGTCGCGCACGTCCAGCAAACGTTCGACGGCATCGTCGTACGTGCCGTGCGGACGGTCGGCAAGCCAGGATGCGGCGAGCGCGGAGACGAGCACGGCATCGCGCAGACCGCCGCGCGCCTCCTTGATGTCCGGCTGGTTGATGTAGGCCATGCGTCCGAATTCGTCGAGACGCGACTTCGCGGAGCCGAGCAGCTCCGGCAGACGCTTGCGGGCGGCCTTGCGCCACCGTTCCAATATGGAGGTGGCCGTATCCGCGATCAGCCGCATGTCCCCCGCGATCGGCACCACATCCAGCCAGCCCATCGCGGCGGGCAGGTCACGGTCGGTGACGGCCTCGCATTGCGCGACGGTGCGCACCGACTGGTCGAGATCGAGGCCGGAATCCCAAATCGGATACCACAATTTGTTGGCGAGCTCGTTGAGCTGCCGGTCGTTCACCGCATGTGGCTCGTAGATGACCACCAAATCCAAATCGGAGCTGGGGCCGACCTGGCCACGGGCCAGCGAGCCAACCGCGCCGAGCCCGATGCCGGAAGACGGAACCTCGAAGGAAACCTCCTCGCAGGCCTCCTCCCATAGCCGTTTCAGACTATCCATGGCCAACCGCGTACGGGCCTCGCGTTTCGCCGCGCCATCGCGGTAAACACCGTCCTTATCGGGCTGGCTCATAGCCATGAACCGTTTCTTGAGACCTTCGACCGCTGAAGCCATAACGCACGTTCCTTACGAAAACCGACGCATTGAAAATCGGAAAAACGTCCGGGAAAGCAACCCGGAAAGCATCCCGGAAAAGACGAACCTATGGAAATCCCCGCACGGCGCGAAGCACGTACGGGGATCGTCCTATTGATAACCCGAACCTTGAAGCCCGGGGGTATTAAAAGCCGTCCGAATCGAAATCGAAAACGGAATCGAATCAGATGGCGGCGGAACCGGTTTCGCCGGTGCGCACGCGGGTCACCGAATCAAGCGGAGCCACCCAGACCTTGCCGTCGCCGATGGTGCCGGAGCCGGCGGACTTGACGATCACGCCGACCAGCGTTTCGGCATCGGCGTCATCGGACAGCACCTCGATGCGGATCTTCGGAATGAGATCCACGGTGTATTCGGCGCCACGGTAGACCTCGGTGTGGCCGCGCTGACGACCATAGCCGTTGGCCTCGGACACGGTCAAGCCGTGCACGCCCGCGGCTGCGAGGGCTTCCTTGACATCGTCGAGTTTATGGGGCTGGATGATAGCGGTAATGAGCTTCATCTCACTTCACCTCCTTGAGGACGGAGCTGGCGGTACCAGCAAAATCGTAAGCGCGCTCGCCCTGGTCGGCCAAATCGATGCCACCGACCTCCTGAGCCTCGGTGACGCGCCAACCAATCGTCTTCTCCAGAGCGAAGGCGATGATGCCGGTGATGACCGCGGACCAGACGATGGCCACGAGAGCGACGACCAGCTGGACGACCAGCTGACGCCAGTTGCCGCCTGCGAACAGGCCGGTGCCCTCGCCGAAGAAGCCGATGAGCACGGTGCCGGTGAAGCCGCCGACGCCATGGACGCCGACCACATCAAGGGAGTCGTCGTAGCCGAGCTTGAACTTCAGGCCGCAGGCCAGGCAGGTGAGCACGCCAGCGATGGCGCCCATCACGATGGCCCACAGCGGGGAGACCACATCGGCGGCCGGGGTGATGGCGACCAGACCGGCGACGATGCCCGAAGCGGCACCCATCGCGGTGTAATGGCCGGTGCGGATCTTCTCGGTGAAGCCCCAAGAAAGCATTGCCGCGGCGGTAGCGGCGGAAGTGGAGACCCACGCGTAGCCGGCGGTACCGTTGGCGGCGAAGGCGGAACCTGCGTTGAAGCCGAACCAGCCGAACCACAGCAGGAAGGCGCCGAGCATGACGAACGGAACATTGTGCGGGCGGAACGGCTGCGTGCCGAAGCCCTTACGCTTGCCGATGATGAGCACGATGATCAACGCGGCGACTGCAGCGTTGATATGGACAACCGTGCCACCTGCGAAATCGTGCGCCTGGGCGCCGATGGCCTGGGAGATCGCGCCGTCGGCGGACAGCAGGCCGCCGTTCCACACCATATGCGCGAGCGGAGCGTAATCGAACGTGATCCACAGTGCCACGAAGATCATCCACGTGCTGTACTTCACGCGCTCAGCGATGGCGCCGCAGATCAACGCGACGGTGATCATGGCGAACGCGGCCTGGAATGCCACGTCGATGCTCACCGGATAGTGGTTGCTGTTCAGCGCGGCCGATGTGTATACGCCATTGTCGGAAACCATGGTGTCCTTCAGCAGGAAGCCGGTCGCCGGATCACCGAAGATGCCTCCGACCGAAGTGCCGGCGTAGGCGATCGACCAACCCCACAGCACCCAGATGATCATCGTGACGGACAATGCGGCCGCCTCCATGATCATCATGTTCAATACAGCCTTGGCGCGGACCATGCCGCCGTAGAAGAACGCCACACCAGGCGTCATGAGGAACACAAGGGACGCGGAAGTCAATATCCACGCGGCATTTCCAGAATCAAGCTGGCCCATGTCACCCTCCTCTTTCTTACTTACTCTGTCTTTGATTCACATTTCCCGCCCCATCGTGTGGGGCTGACAGAACGATATGGAACGCCGGCCGCGTTTTGAAAACGTTACGACGTGTTACGGCGACGTAACGGCATGTGAGAAAAACGTCGATTAAAGTCGCGGAATGCCGGAAATCCAACGAAACGGACTACACGGCAACGACCAAGACATGGCCGTCCGACAATCGCAATATGAAATTGCGGCGACGGACGAAGGGCGAGGTCGGAGTAAGTTGAATGCAGAAAACCTACGGGACGCGCGGCGCATGCGGCGTGCGCAATACGCTGCGCACGATACGCGCGGTGTGCGGGACGAGAGAGCGACGAGGATTATGGCAACGTTCATCATTTCACTATGCGCCATTCTGATGCTGACCACGGTCTCCGGACTGATCTGCCGGAAGGTGCAGCTACCGGAAGTGATCGGGCAGATCCTCGTCGGCATCCTCGTCGGACCGGCGCTGCTGAACGTGCTGCATATGAGCGATTCGCTGTCGCTGTTCAGCGACCTCGGCATCATCATCCTGATGTTCCTGGGCGGTGTCGGCTGTGATCTGCAGCTGCTGAAGAAGTATTCGAAAGCCGCGATCATCATCGCGTGCATGGGCGTGGTGTTCCCCGTGGCCGTGATGGGCGGAGTGAGCCTGCTGTTCGGGTTCAAGCCGATTCCGGCGGCGTTCATCGGCGTGGTGTTCTCCGCCACGTCCGTGTCGATCTCCGTGGCGGTGCTCAAGGAGGCCGGGCTGCTGGATTCCAAGGAGGGCGTGTCCATCCTCGGCGCGGCTGTGGCGGACGACGTGATCGGCGTGATCCTGCTGTCCGTGATGTGCACGCTCGTCAACACCGGTAGCGTGGACGTGGCCGGACTCGGCATGATCCTCCTGAAGCAGGTGCTGTTCTTCGTGGCGGCCGTCGTGGTGGTGGTCTGGGTGGCGCCGGCGCTGATGACGTTGGCAGGCGTGCTGAAGGCGCCTTCCGGCATCGCGGTGATGGCGATCATCATCTGCCTTGCGATGGCGTGGGCGTCGAATCTGGCCGGACTGAGCTACGCGGTGGGCGCGTTCTTCGCCGGCATCGCGGTCAGCAACAGCGATTACGCCGAAGAGACGGACCGGTACATCGAGCCGGTCGGCGACACGTTGTTCGTGCCGGTGTTCTTCGTGGGCATCGGCTTGCAGACCACGGGCGTGGACGATCCGAAGATGATTGTCTTCATTGTGATTATGACGATTCTCGGCGTAATCACCAAGATCGTCGGCTGCGGGCTGGGCGGACGCATGGCCGGCTTCGGTGGAGCGTCGGCGCTGATGATCGGCGCGGGCATGGTACCGCGCGGCGAAATGGCGCTGATCACCGCGCAAATCGGATTCAACGAGCATGTGCTCGGCAGCGAATACTATTCGACAATCATCTTCATCATCTCGCTGGTCACGCTGGTCGCGCCGCTGCTATTGAAGCTGACGATCCGCAGAGTGCCGGGGGTGGGTGCTGCGGATAGCGCTGAAGCTGCCGAAACTGGTGATGCGGCCGAAGCTGTTGAAGCCGCCGAAACCGTATCCGCGGAGTAATCGCCACACCGAATGTCCGATTCTCCAGAATCGGACATCTGAAGTACCAAATCGGAGCCTTGTTTGTCCGATTCTCCAGAATCGGACATTCATACGCCAAAATCAAGGTCCTAAATGTCCGTTTCCCCAGAATCGGACATTTAGGGTGCGAAATTCGTATGTCAGGTGTCCGTTTCTGCGGAATCGGACATTCAAGCGTGGTTCGAAGTAGTTTATTTGTCCGATTCTGGAGAATCGGACATTCGAGATTGCAATAACGCAATAAAAACGCCTCCCGAGATTGGGAGGCGCGATGCTATGGGATGAGGCGGGTCAGGCAAGGATGCCGTCGACGAAGCCTTCCGGATCGAACGGGGCAAGGTCATCCGGACCTTCGCCCAGACCGACGAGCTTGACGGGGACGCCCAGCTCCTTCTGCACGGAGATCACGATGCCGCCCTTGGCGGAGCCGTCGAGCTTGGACAGCACCACGCCGGTGATGCCAATAGCCTCGGCGAACACCTTGGCCTGCGTCATGCCGTTCTGGCCGGTGGTGGCATCGAGCACGAGCAGCACTTCGTCCACGGGCAGGTTCTTTTCGGTGACGCGGCGAATCTTGCCGAGCTCGTCCATCAGGTTGGCCTTGTTCTGCAGACGGCCGGCGGTGTCGATGATGAGCACGTCGGCGTTCGCCTCCTTGGCCTTGGCACTGGCTTCGAACGCCACGGAGGCCGGGTCGGCGCCGTCCTTGTCGGAGCGCACGACCGGCACGCCCATCTTGTCGCCCCAGGTCTCCAGCTGATCGGCGGCGGCGGCGCGGAACGTGTCGGCCGCGCCCAGCATGACCTGCTTGCCTTCGGAAACGAGCAGACGGGAAAGCTTGCCCGCGGTGGTGGTCTTGCCGGTGCCATTCACACCGACCATGATGATGACGCTCGGCTTGTTCGCGCCTTCCTTGTCGGCGTTGAGACGGCGGTCGACGTCGGTGCCGACGAGCTTCAGGAGCTTGTCCTTCAGCGCGGCGCGCACTTCGGCCGGGTCGGATTGGCCGGCGATACGGGCGTCGTTGCGCAGTTCCTCGACGAGCTGCTCGCTGGCTTCCGCACCGACGTCGGCGAGCAGGAGGGTATCTTCGACGTCCTCCCAGTCGGCTTCGGAGAGCTGGTCCTTGGCGAGGATATTGAACAGGGCCTTGCCGAACGGGTTGCCGGACTTGGACAGGCGCGCCTTGAGACGCTGCATGCGGGACCCGGCCGCTTCGGGGGTTTCGATGGCTGCTTTCGATGCCGGTTCTTCAGCTGCGGGTGCCGTCGGGGATTCGGGCGACCGCTGCGTTTCGGAAGCCGCCGATTCGGCGGTTTTGGCGGTTTCAGCGGCTGGCGATGCGTTCGCTTCGGCCTTCGAGGTTTGCTCGGCATCGGCGTTGCCGACGTGCTTGGTGTCTTCGGTGGCGAGCTGCACGCCGCCCTTGGCCACAGCCTCGTCGGTGGCCCGTTCCACGGACCGCTTGGAAGCCTTGCCGAACCACCATACGCCGACGACGATGGCCGCGATGACGACCACGGCCACAACAATCGCAATAATCACATTCGTATCCATGGCTCCAGCCTAAAAAGCGCAACGGACACACCGCCGTCCATCCCACACCCATCCTTCCATCCTTCCCACGAGCGTCCGATTCTCCAGAAACGGACACAAAAGCGCCTAATCAGGTATCGCAAACGTCCGATTCTGGAAAATCGGACATCCAAGAGCCGAATTCTGCAGTCCAGATGTCCGATTCTGCAGAAACGGACATTCAAGGGTTGGTTTTGTACTCCATGTGTCCGATTCTGCAGAATCGGACATCGTTGGGAGGCGGGATATGAATCCGGGAGCCGGAGACATGAAGCGAGAGTGGAAGCGGGGCTATCCACGGGACGTGAAAAACTGGACAGCATGGCCAATACATCCAGGATGACGTCGTATCAGAGGCGCGAGCAGCTCATCGAAATCGGTCGATCGCTGTTCGCGGCCGAAGGTTTCGAAGCGGTGAGCGTGGAGGAGATCGCCGCCACCGCCAAAGTCTCGAAACCCATCGTGTACGAGCATTTCGGAGGCAAGGAAGGCCTGTACGCCGTGATAGTGGATCGCGAAATGCGAACGCTCACCGACACCCTCATCAACGCGCTGTCCGACCCGAACGCGCACCCGCGGCAAATCGTGGAACGCACCGCCCTCGCACTGCTCACCTATGTGGAGGAGAACGCAGACGGATTCCGCGTGCTCACCCGCGATTCGCCGAAAACCGACCCGTCCAGCTCGTTCAACTCCCTGCTCGGAGACATCTCGGTCCGCGTGGAGGACATCCTCACCGAATCGTTCAAACGCCAGCACCTGCCGGCCAAGGGCGTGCCGTATTACGCGCAGATGCTCATCGGCATGACCGTATACACCTGCCAATACTGGGCCGACCAACGCAAGCTCAGCAAGGAACAGCTCGCCGCGCACATCGTGAATCTGGCATGGTACGGTCTGAGCCGCATGGAAGCCAAGCCGGAACTGCGCTACGAAAACGAGAAGACCGTACGCGCCGCGGAAAAACAGGCCGCGAAAAAAGCGAAGGAAAACGCGAAGCGGGAACGGAAAGCCGCGAAATCGCAGAGCGCCCCAAGCCAGCCGGACAACCCAGACAACCCAGACAACCGCGACAACGACGAAACGGACGAACCCGCACAATCGCAAGAACAACAACAGCAGCCAAACGTTGACGAAAACTGACGCAATGTCACCTGAGATGACCCTCAGGGAAAATTCAGGTGCAGATTGCGTATTTCAGGGTGCCGTTTGTGCGCGAAACCATTCCCCGGAAGCGCACATGGTGCTACGTTAGTTTCCGTTACGCTTTGACCGGCACGGACGGACCAGCCTCGGCCCTCCGCACGGCCAACATGGCACAGCGCCGAGCCAAAACGACCGGCACGAGCCCGATACGAGGAAGAATATGCAGGAGAAGAAGACGCTCACCTTCGTGGTGCCCGCGTACAACATGACGGAATACCTGGAACGGTGCGTCGAATCGTTGATCGCGGCGAAGCGCAACGACGACATCGAAGTGCTGATCGTGGACGACGGCTCGTCCGACGGCACGCTGGAAATGGCGCGGAAATTCGAAGCTCGCAATCCGGGAATCGTGCGCGCGATCCATCAGGAGAACAAAGGCCACGGCGGCGCGGTCAACACCGGCATCGCGGCTGCAAGCGGCATGTATGTGAAGGTCGTGGATGCGGACGATTGGGTCGGTCCCGAATCGCTGGAACAGGTTCTGGCCGTGCTGCGCGACGAGGTCGGCAAGGACGACCCGCTCGACATGCTCGTCACCAACTACGTGTACGACAAGGTGGGCAAACGCAACAAGCACGTGGTGAGCTTCCGCCATGCCATGGAGCCCGGAAAACGGCTCACCTGGGATGATCTGGGGCATTTCGGACTGACCGAATACATCCTCATGCACGCGCTGGTCTACCGGACGGCCGTGGTGCGTGAATCGAAGATGCAGCTGCCGGAACACACGTTCTACGTGGACTTCATCTACGCGTATCAGCCGTTCCCGTGGGTCAAGTCGCTGCAATATCTGGACACGCCGTTCTACCACTATTTCATCGGACGTGACGGGCAGAGCGTGCAGACGGACGTGATGATCCGCCGCGTGGACCAGCTGCGTCTCGTCAACCAGTGCATGGTGCGCGCCACCCCCGAACGCGGCACGGTGCCGGACGGCCTGTACCGCTACATGATTCATTTTCTGGCGATCGAAAGCTCCGTGGCAAGCGTGTTCATGATCTTGTCGCGCGACCCGGCGAATTACGAGAAGAAGAAGGCCCTGTGGGCGGATATCAAGGAATATTCGCCCACGATCTACAAGGACGTCCGCAAGAAGGCGATGTCACGCGCGCTGAATCTGCACGGGTCGGTCGGACGATTTGTGATTCGCAAGGGATATTTCGTCGCGGAACACGTGGTCGGCTTCAACTGATTGTGGGCTCTGTTCGC
>NZ_JBNMKH010000003.1:0-55042 GCF_050874245.1 Bifidobacterium sp.
AGCTGGATATTGGCGATTGTGTGGTCAATCCGTCCGCCCAACGCACCATATATATGGAACGTGCGCGCGCCATGCCGCCATCCGATCTTCATCGCGGACAGCAGATCGGGATCATCCTTCTCCGTCGGCAACGCGATGGTCCGGTCGTCATGCGTCGGACGCGTGCCGGCGATCGAATCGAAATCGCCCACCAGAAAATCGACGTCGATGCCGAAGGCCTGGGCATGGTCGTAGCCGCCATCCGCGGCGATGACGAAGGCTCCGGACGGAATGGCGGGGGCCTCGTCGTAATAATCGCCTGCGCCGAAAATCACACATGTCTTGGAATTCGTGCTCATGCGAAGATAGTGTACGTGCTCGTCCATACGCTTTTCCGGCATAGCGTATGTATAGTGCATCCGGCGCATCCATCCAGGTCCGGTCTGCAATGATGGCTCCCGAAACACGACACGCGATGTCCGGGTGTGTGGTATTATCTACAAGGCTTGAGAAATCAAGAAAGCGGGATATCCCCACCTGGAAGCCTTTCATGGTCTCGGGTTCAGGCAATCGCCTTTCCACCGATTCGACGGTGAGATGCACTGGCCGCATATGCGGTTTTGCGTGCGCTTTGTTGCGCCTTGGCGATTCATGGACATTCGGGATTTTGGAATACTGCCAATCTGGGGACGTTCCGTTGCATGGAACATGAGGATTGGAGTCATCATCAGCGACGAACCACGTATTAACGACGAGATTCGCGTCTCCCAGGTGCGTCTGATCGGCCCGAACGGCGAGCAGGTGGGAGTCATCGCGACTTCCGTCGCACTGAACCTGGCAAAGGAAGCGAACCTCGATCTCGTCGAGGTGGCGCCCAACGCGAAGCCTCCGGTCGCCAAGCTCATCGATTACGGCAAGTACAAGTACAACGAGAAGATCAAGGCTCGTGAGGCGCGCCGTAACCAGAGCACCGCGGAAATCAAGGAAATCCGCTTCCGCCTGAAGATCGACGACCATGACTTCGAGGTCAAGAAGGGCCACGTTGTGCGCTTCCTGAACGGCGGAGACAAGGTCAAGGTCACCATCATGCTGCGCGGCCGCGAGCAGTCTCGTCCGATTGGCGGCGTCGAGTTGCTGAGGCGTCTTGCCAGCGAGGTGGAGGAGTACGGCACCGTCGAATTCGCCCCGAAGCAGGAAGGCCGCAACATCATCATGACGCTTGCGCCGAAGGGCAAGAAGGTTCACACCCAGTCCGAGCAGCGTCGTCGTGGCGATCAGTCCCGTGCCGAGCGTCAGGCCCGTCAGGCCGCGCGTCTGGCCGCCAAGCAGGAGGCCCAGGCACAGGCGGCAGCCGCAGCCAAGGCAGCCGTGGCGTCCGACAAAACGAAGACTTCCGAATCGAAGTAACAAACAAGGAGGGCAGCAATGCCGAAGATGAAAACTAATTCCGCCGCTTCCAAGCGCGTCCGAGTGACCGGTTCCGGCAAGCTGATGCACGCTGGCTCCGCAATGCGCCACAACCTCGAGCACAAGTCCGCTCGTAAGCGCCGCGAGCTGAAGGCCGACGGTGTTCTGGCCACTTCCCAGAGCAAGAACATGAAGAAGCTGCTCGGTCGCTGAGCATAGCGAGAGCTCATATAACAAAGACTTAACAAGAAAGCTGAGGAATCAAATATGGCACGTGTCAAGCGCGCAGTAAACGCCCACAAGAAGCGTCGCGTCGTTCTCGAGAGGGCTTCCGGCTATCGTGGCCAGCGCTCCCGTCTCTACCGCAAGGCCAAGGAGCAGCTGCTGCACTCCTTTACCTACAACTTCCGCGACCGCAAGGCTCGCAAGGGCGATTTCCGCAAGCTGTGGATTCAGCGCATCAACGCCGCCGTCCGCGCCGAAGGCATCACCTACAACCGCTTCATCCAGGGCCTGCACCTCGCTGGCATCGAACTGGATCGTCGCGCCCTCGCCGAGCTGGCCGTCTCCGATCCGGAGGCCTTCAAGACCATCGTTGAGCAGGCCAAGGCCGCTCTTCCGGCTGACGTGAACGCTCCGAAGGAAGCCTGAGTCTTCCGGCGTTTCGCCTTATATATGTGAGAGAACCCCCGTCCGCATGTCGGACCGGGGGTTCTCACGTATAAGACGTCGAATCGTCATCTTGGTTCGGATGGGCTCGGGTTGATGAGAGTGGTGCAGACCAATATATGGGGGAGGCTTCGATGAATGGCATCGATCAGTTGATCAGGCAGTTCCTCGCGCATATCGACGTGGAACGAGGACTGGCGAAAGCCACGGTATCCGCATACGGCGCCGATTTGCACAAGTACCGTGCTTGGCTTGCCACGCAGGGCATCAGCAGCCTCGGCGAGGTGGATACTCATGACGTGGAACGGTACATCGCTTTTCTTGACGATTCCGGCGAATCGGCGCGCAGCAAGGCTCGTCGGCTCTCAAGCATCCACGAGCTCCATCGATTCGCATTGGGCGAGCATGTGGTCATGGAGGATGTTTCGGCATGCGTCAAGGCGCCAAAGGGCGCGGAAACCCTGCCTGACGTGCTCACCGTGGATGAGGTGGCGAGACTGCTGGACGCGATTCCCGTGTCGCAGAGCCATCCGTCCGGTACGGATTCGCCGGAGGAGCCGGACGATCCGGTGATGCTGCGTGACAAGGCGTTGCTGGAATTCCTGTACGCGACCGGGGCGCGAGTTTCGGAGGCCTGTGGATCGAACCTCGACGACGTCGACCTGGACGAGAAGGTCGCGCGATTGATGGGCAAAGGCTCCAAGCAGCGTCTGGTGCCGGTCGGCGGCTACGCGTGCGAGGCGCTCGCACGGTATCTGCGTGGTGGACGGCCGCAACTTGAGGCGAAGGCGAAAGGTCCAGCCGAACGGCGCGCGCTGTTCCTCAACAAACGTGGCAAACGGTTGTCCAGACAATCGGTGTGGGAGATCATCCGCGCGGCGGGACGGCGCGCGCACATCGACAAGCCTCTGCATCCGCACACGTTGCGCCATTCCTTCGCCACCCATCTGATCCAGGGCGGCGCCGACGTGCGCACCGTGCAGGAGCTGCTCGGACATGCCAGCGTCACCACCACGCAGATCTACACGCACGTGAGCCCGGAGAATCTCATCGAAACGTATCTGACCTCGCATCCGAGGGCGAGATAAGCGTTGCGGGATGTGTTGTTGCCGGTTTCATAGGCGATGATGAGTTAGCATGGAACACAGTGAAATCTTTGACACGAGGATGTTGGTAAGGTAAACGGTATGCCTACGGATTTGCTTGGACGTGATTATGAGACGTTTCCCGCTCCGGAGCCGCTGCAGACGCACGGTCCGGCGAGGGTCATCGCCATGTGCAACCAGAAGGGCGGGGTCGGCAAGACCACCAGTTCCATCAATATCGGCGGTGCGTTGAGCCAATATGGCAGGCGTGTGCTGATCGTCGATTTCGATCCGCAGGGTGCCGCCACGGTGGGACTCGGCATCAATGCCAACGCGGTGGAGGACACCGTGTACACGGCGCTGTTCAATCCGCGCATGGATGTGCATAGCGTGATTCACCATACCGATTTCGAGAACCTCGATATCATGCCGGCCAACATCGACCTGTCCGCGGCCGAAGTGCAGCTGGTCACCGAGGTCGGACGTGAGCAGGTGCTTGCCGGCGTGCTGCGCCAGGTCAAGGACGAATACGACGTGATCATCATCGACTGCCAGCCGTCGCTGGGTCTGCTGACGGTGAACGCGTTGACCGCCGCGGACGGAGTGATCATTCCCGTGGCCGCCGAATTCTTCGCGCTGCGCGGCGTCGCATTGCTCATGCAATCCATCGAGAAGGTCCAGTCGCGTATCAACCCGAGCCTTGAGGTGTATGGAGTGCTGGTGACCATGTACACCAGGACGTTGCATTGCGAGGAGGTGCTGCAGCGCATCTACGAGGCGTTCCAAGGCAAGGTGTTCCATTCCGTGATATCGCGTTCCATCAAGTTACCTGACTCCACGGTGGCGGCCGCGCCGATCACCATCTACGCGCCGAACCACAAGACTGCGAAGGAATACCGTGAAGTGGCCCGCGAGCTGATCGCCAACGACATCGTGGCCTGAATTCCGTTCCAAGCTCCCCATGAGGGGAGCTTTTTGTTTTTTCCACGGCCTTTGTTCCGCTGCGCCCCGCTTCTGCGGATGGATGCGGACAGGACACGCAAGAGACTTATGGTCAAGTTGACCATAAGTGATACACTCATGCCCTGTCGATATTCGGAAGCGATTGGAACAGGGGTATTCCATGATGATGGGCAATGTCTCGGAACGGCGCAAGCAGCCGCCGCAGATCGGCGTGTCCGTAGTCATCCTCGCCTTAGGACCGATGCCGCGGTCCGATGACGGCGGGCGTGCCGAAACCAGACCGTCCGGTGCGGGATCGACGTTGTGGATGCCGCTGGTCAAACGTGTGCGTCAACCGTTCCTCGGCCAATGGGCCCTGCCCGGCGGAGACCTGCGTGCCGACCACTCGTTGGAACAGTCGGCGTATGCCGCGTTGGAATCGACCACATCGCTGCATCCAAGGTATCTCGAGCAGCTGTACACCTTCGGCGACCCCGCGCGCTCGCACGGAGGCCTGCCCATGGTGTCCATCGTCTATTGGGCCTTGGTCGGCGGATCGGACGCGCAGACGGAACCCATCGAAGGAAACAACGTCAAATGGTTTCCCGTCGATGACCTGCCGGAACTCGCCTTCGATCATCGCGCCATCATCGACTACGCCATGAGCCGGTTGCGCGGGAAAATCGAATATCCACAGGTCGTCACGCGTCTGGTCGGAGAACGATTCACCTTGAGCCAGCTGCATGACGTGTATGAGGCGGTCACCGGCGAAGCCATCGATCTGGCGAATTTCCGTCGGAAGATGCTTGCGTCGGGCCAATTGGAGGACACCGGTGAGAAGCTGCGAGTCGGCCGCAATCGTCCTGCCGCCGTGTACCGATACGTGCGAAGCGCTCTTCGGCGGACCACGCCGTGGGATTACGATGCCGACCACTCCGACCTCAAGGAACAGAAGGACGGCGATGACGCGCTGACGGCGTTGACGACCATCTGAAACCGGTACGGCGGATGTGGGAACCGCCGGACATCCATCATCTATATTTCATCAATCCATGGGGGTACCTCCATGGCAAACGGACGACAACAACAAACCAAATGAAGGGAAGGTGCGGTATGGCCGCTACTCTGTCATCGCCATCCGTAGACGAAATCATCGCCCGACTGGGCGCGCAAAGCACATGCGACGCCGGACTGACGCAGGATCCATGGCACTTCGACACCACCAAGCCGAGCTACGGGCCGGGCGCCTCCATGTTCGACCCGTTGCCGAACAACGCTCCCCGGCAGCAGGTGCTGCCCCAGGAATACCGGGACGCCTCCGACGAGGAGCTGCAGGAACGCATCAAAGCGGCCAAATCCCGCCTCGGCGACAAGCTTCTCATCCTCGGCCACTTCTACCAGCGCGACGAGATCATCGTGCACGCCGATTTCGTGGGGGACTCCTTCCAGCTCGCCAAGAATGCGACCGAACGTCCCGACGCCGATCACATCGTGTTCTGCGGTGTGCATTTCATGGCCGAAACCGCCGATATCCTGTCCACTCCGGAACAGACCGTGACGCTGCCGAACCTGTCCGCAGGCTGTTCAATGGCCGATATGGCGAACATCGAACAGGTCGAGGATTGTTGGGAGCAGCTCGGCGAGATCTGCGGCGACAAACCCGACGCAGACGGCAGGCAGCAGATCGTGCCGGTCACGTACATGAACTCGTCCGCCGCCTTGAAGGCGTTCTGTGGACGCCACGGCGGCATCGTCTGCACGTCATCCAACGCGCATGCCGTACTCGAATGGGCGTTCGCGCGTGGCAAGCGAGTGCTGTTCTTCCCGGACCAGCATCTGGGCCGCAACACCGCGCTCGCCATGGGCATGAGCCTTGACCAGATGCCGGTATGGAACCCGTACAAGCCGGCTGGCGGCGCCGAGGACCCATCCGTGTACGCGGACGCGAAGATGATCCTGTGGAAGGGCTTCTGCTCGGTGCATCAGCGCTTCACCGTCGATCAGATTGAACGAGCCCGCAAGGCATATCCGGGCGTCAAGGTCATCGTGCATCCCGAATGCTCGATGGACGTCGTCAACGCGGCGGACGGCACTGGCTCCACCGCGTACATCGTCAAGCAGATCGCCAACGCTCCGGCCGGCTCCGCCATCGCTGTCGGCACGGAAATCAACCTCGTCAACCGTTTGGCCGCGCAGTATCCGGACAAAACCGTGTTCTGCCTCGACCCGGTGGTCTGCCCGTGCTCCACGATGTACCGCATCCATCCGGCCTATCTGGCGTGGGCGTTGGAGAACATCGAACAGGGCAACATCGTCAACCGCATCACCGTGGACGAGGACACTGCACGCGACGCCAAAATCGCATTGCAGCGCATGCTGGAGGTGCACCCATGATCGTTGTGGTCGGAGCGGGCATCGCAGGCTTGTGCGCGGCGCTCGCGGCGGCGGGTGACGAACGTCTCGGCGGCGAGGGACTGGCCGACGGCGGCCGCACGTCTATCGCCGGGAACGGCGGACGTCATTCCCAGGAGGTGCTGCTCGTATGCAAGGACGAGTTCGTCGAATCGAACACATACCACGCCCAAGGAGGCGTGGCCACCGCGATCTTCGATGATGATTCGCCGGCGCTGCATGCGGCCGACACCATGGCAGCGGGCCATGGATTGTGCGACCGCACCGCCGTCGGCATACTGACCGACGAAGGCGCTCGCCGCGTGCGCGAACTCATCGGGGACGGATGGCATGTGGACCGTGATGGTGAAGGCCACGTGCTGCGCGGCCTCGAAGCCGCGCACTGCCGCTCCCGTGTGGTGCACGCCGGAGGGGATGCCACCGGAAAGGTCTTGGAACTCGACGTTTCCGCCATGGTAAAAGCCAATCCGAACATCACCGTGCTCGAGCACGCGTTCCTGAACGACGTGCTGGTGCGCGACGGTCACGTGGCCGGTGTGCGTCTGACGGTGCGGAACGACCAAAACGGCGTCGAGACGCGTGTCGTGGATGCGGACCGTGTGGTGCTCGCCACCGGCGGCGCCGGACGTCTGTACCCGTACACCACCAATCCGTCTGTAGCGACGGGTGACGGACTGGCCGCGGCGATCCGCGCCGGAGCCCAGGTGGCCGATCTGGAGTTCTACCAGTTCCATCCCACGGCCATGGCCGTGGGTGAGCATTTCCTCGTTTCTGAAGCCGTCCGCGGCGAAGGCGCGGTGCTGCTCGATGAGCATGGACACCGTTTCATGACCGACATCGATCCCAAAGCCGAACTCGCGCCGCGCGATGTGGTGGCTCGCGCCAACTTCCGCACCATGCAGGTGCAGGGCGGCAAACCGATCATGCTTGACGTCTCTCCGATGGCCAAGAAGAATCCCGATCTGGCGGAATTCCTACGCCACCGCTTCCCAACCATCGACGCGTACACACGATCCCTCGGCTTTGACTGGAGCAAGGAGCCCATTCCCGTGGCTCCGGCCGCCCATTACTGGATGGGAGGCATCCGCACCGACCTCTTCGGACGATCCAGCATTCCAGGCCTGTACGCGGCCGGCGAATGCGCCCGAACCGGCGTTCAGGGAGCCAACAGGCTCGCTTCGAACTCGCTGCTCGAAGGCATGGTCTACGGATATCGTGCCGGTCTCGCAGCCGCGAATGACGTCGATGATGCTGTGTGGCAACCGCAGGATTTCGACAACAGCGCAATTGAGGGCATGCCGGTCTGCCAACGCCCGATGGAACTGCGCATGCCGGTCGCCGAGACACGGGCGCATGATGTGCGACCGCAGGTATGGGACCGTGCGCGAATCGAAGAAACCATGTGGAAGCATGTCGGCGTGATCCGTGACGGCGAAAGCCTGTCCCAAGGCGTGCGCGAACTTGGCGCCGCGCTCGCCACTGCGAACGCGAAAGACGCTGCGGACACGGCGGAAAACGCCGAACGGCAGACGACATATGCGCAACGGGTCACCACGTGGGAGAACCGCAACCTGCTCACCGTCGGATACGTTGCGGCCGTTGCGGCCGGCAACCGCTGCGAATCGCGTGGCGCGCACACGCGGCAGGATTATCCGACCGCCAATCCGACGATCGCGCATTCCATCGCCTATCGGATGGCGTGACGGCGAAATATCGAAAGGACCATAACCATGCTGACCCGCCAGGTCATTCGCGCGGCCGTCGAAGCCGCGCTTGAGGAGGATGCGCCCAACGGCGACATCACCTGTGAAACCACCATTCCGGCCGAAGCTCGGGGCGCCGCGAGGCTTGTGGCCAGGCAACCAGGCGTGATGAGCGGCCTCGCCGTGTTCGAAGCCGTGTTCGCCGCGCAGAATCCCGAAATCGTCGTGCGCGCGAATATCAAGGACGGCGAACGGTTCGAAGCGGGACAGACCCTTGCTGAAGTCGCTGGTCCCGTGCGTGACCTGCTCACGGCGGAACGCGTGGCGCTGAATTTCACGCAGCGCATGTGCGGAATCGCCACCATGACCTCGGATTTCGTCAAAGCCGCGGCCGAAGCCGTCGGAACGGACGGATATCGAGCCCCGCGCACCTATGCGCGCACCCGCATCGTCGACACGCGCAAGACGACTCCGGGCCTGCGCCCGTTCGAAAAATACGCCGTCACCTGCGGTGGCGGCCATAACCACCGCTATGGCCTGTCCGATGCCGTGATGGTCAAGGACAACCATCTCGCGGCGCTTGCCGAGCAGGGCATCGACATGGCCGGGGCCATCCGTCACATACGCGAACAGGTTGGGCACACCACGCATATCGAAGTGGAGACGGACCGGTTGGAACAGATCGAGGCCGCGCTCGAGGGCGGCGCCGATACCATCATGCTCGACAATTTCTCCCTGGAGGACACCCGCAGGGGAGTGGACGCCATCGCGGGACGTGCCATTGTGGAAGCCAGCGGCAACATGACGTTGGAAC
Source organism: Bifidobacterium sp. (assembly GCF_050874245.1). Taxonomy (GTDB): domain Bacteria; phylum Actinomycetota; class Actinomycetes; order Actinomycetales; family Bifidobacteriaceae; genus Bifidobacterium. Next base: position 9,012 of record NZ_JBNMKH010000003.1, read on the forward strand.
GTGTGCCACAGGTGGCCGCCACCGGCGTGGATGTGATTTCCGTCGGCGCGCTCACCCACAGCGTGAGCAGCATCGATCTTGGTCTGGATTGGGACTGACGGGCACCGGAGGACTGATGGAACATCTGTATCTGGACGCGGCTTCGGCCGAACCGGTCGGAACCGACGTCATCAACGCGATGATGCCGTTCCTGACTGAGGCATACGCGAATCCGATGAGCGTGCATGGCGCTGGGAAGACTGCGGCTCGGGCGCTTGAGGCCGCACGCGGGTCGATTGCGGCGGACCTGGGGGCGCGTCCGGATGACGTGATCCTCACCTCCGGCGGTACTGAAGCGGACAATCTTGCGATCAAAGGCATAGCGATGGCCCGCATGCGGCTGCTGCGCGAAGCCTATGGTGAACAGGTGCGTCCGCGTGTCATCGTGTCGTCGATAGAGCATCCCGCGGTGTTGGAATCAGCCCGTTGGATGGAACGTTGGTTCGGATGCGAAGTGGTGGAGATTCCCGTCGACCATCAGGCGCATATCGATGTGGATGCCCTGCGTGAGGAACTGGCGCAAGGGATTCTTGCTGACGGATCCGACGGGGCCGCAGGAATGTCCGCGAAGCCGCGCAACAGCGCCTTGCTGGTGTCGGCGATGCTCGCCAATAACGAGGTGGGCACGGTCGAACCCGTCGATGAAATCGCCCGTATCGCGCACGAATACGGCGTGCCGCTGCATGTGGATGCGGTGCAGGCCGTCGGTCTCATTCCCATCCGTATGCGCGAGTGGGATGTGGACGCGTTGAGCCTGTCCGGGCACAAATTCGGCGCTCCGAAAGGATTGGGCGCTTTGCTGCTTCGATCCAGGGTCCCTGTGGAGCCGTTGATGAGCGGTGGTGGACAGGAACGCTCCCTGCGGTCCGGCACGCAGAATGTGGCCGGAGCCGTCGCATTGGCCGTCGCGCTGCGCGACGCGGACGTGAAAATGCGGGACGCGTGGCGGCGTCTTGCCGCCTCCAGAGACCGTCTCATCGATGCGGTGCTGCGCGTCGAACCCCGGGCGCAACTTACGGGGGATCCTCAACGTCGGCTGCCGGGGCATGCGTCGTTCGTGTTTCCCGGACTGTCCGGCGAGGCGTTGCTGGTCGACCTGGACGCGCGGGGCATCGCCTGCTCATCCGGTTCTGCCTGCGCCGTCGGACGGCACGAGGCACCTGGCACGCTATTGGCTATGGGATATGAGCCGGCGGTCGCGAAATCGGCCATCCGCATGACCTTCCGCGAGCCGCTCGCACCGGAACAGATCAATTGGGTCGCGTCGGTGGTGGAGGAATCCTGCGCCACGTTGCGAGGGGCTTCGGAGGTCAGTGACCCGTCGATCAACATACAGGTGCAACGGGCCGCCGCCTGAACATGGATGGCGAGGTGTCGCAACGCTCCGCTACCATTGGTTCGGTTTGTGTGTAAGGTCGATTTTCCAAGTACCGACAACATGTACGTACCGAACGATTACGCAAGAGAACAGTAATACTAAGAGAGGTTTCGATGGCGGTTCGCGGCGATATTCGAAATGTAGCGATTGTGGCACACGTCGATCACGGTAAGACCACCTTGGTCAACGCGATGCTGGCCCAGTCCCATGTGTTCAACGAGCGTGAGGAAGTCCCGGATCGTGTGATGGACTCCAACGATCTGGAACGCGAGAAGGGCATCACCATCCTCGCCAAGAACACCGCGGTGCAGTACACCGGTCCGCTGGCGGCCAAGTACGGTCATCCGGAAGGCATCACCCTCAACATCATCGATACCCCTGGCCACGCCGATTTCGGTGGCGAGGTGGAACGCGGCATCTCCATGGTCGACGGTGTCGTGTTACTTGTCGACGCGTCCGAAGGCCCGCTGCCGCAGACCCGTTTCGTGCTGCGCAAGGCCCTCGAGGCCAAGCTGCCGGTCATCTTGTGCGTGAACAAGACCGATCGTCCGGATGCGCGTATCTCCGAAGTCGTCGGCGAATCCTCCGATCTGCTGCTCGGCTTGGCCCAGGATGTCATCGAGGAAGGCATCGACCTCGACGAGGACTCCCTGTTCGACCTGCCGGTCATCTACTGCGCGGCGAAGGCCGGTTACGCGTCCGAGAACCAGCCGGAGGACGGCGGTCTGCCGGACAACGACAACCTCGAGCCGCTGTTCGAGGCCATCATCAAGAACATTCCGGCTCCGGAATACGAGGAAGGCGCGCCGTTGCAGGCGCACGTCGCCAACATCGACTCCTCCGACTTCCTTGGCCGACTTGGCCTGGTCCGCATCTACAACGGCACCCTGGAGAAGGGCAAGACCTACGGCCTGAGCCGTGTGGATGGTTCCATCGAGAACTTCCGCGTTTCCGAACTGCTGCGTACGCAGGGCCTGGAGCGCACTCCGGTCGAATCCGCGGGTCCGGGCGACATCGTCGCCGTCGCGGGTGTGAACGATATCATGATCGGCGAAACCATCGTCGACCCGAACGACCCGAAGCCGCTGCCGCTCATCCACGTCGACGATCCGGCCATCTCCATGACCTTCGGCATCAACGATTCCCCGCTCGCGGGCACCGAGGGCAAGGGACACAAGCTCACCGCCCGCATGATCAAGGACCGCCTCGACCGCGAGCTCATCGGCAACGTGTCCATCAAGGTGCTGCCGACCGACCGTCCGGACGCTTGGGAGGTCCAGGGCCGTGGCGAACTCGCGCTGGCCGTGCTCGCCGAGGAAATGCGCCGTGAAGGCTTCGAACTGACCGTCGGCCGTCCTCAGGTGGTCACCAAGACCATCGACGGCGTGGTCAACGAGCCGATGGAGAACACCACCATCGACGTGCCGGAGGAGTACATGGGCGCCGTCACCCAGCTGCTCGCCGACCGTAAGGGCCGTATGGACAACATGACCAACCACGGCACCGGCTGGGTCCGTCTGCAGTTCACCGTCCCGTCCCGTGGCCTGATTGGTTTCCGCACCGCGCTGCTGTCCGCCACTCGCGGCACCGGTATCGCCTCCTCCATCTCCGCCGGCTACGCTCCGTGGGCCGGACAGATCGTGACCCGTCAGAACGGCTCCATGGTCTGCGACCGTCAGGGCATCGCCACCCCGTACGCCATGCAGCGTCTGCAGGCCCGTGGCAACTTCTTCGTCGAGCCGCAGTCTCCGGTGTATGAGGGTCAGGTCGTCGGCATCAACAACAAGCCCGACGAGCTGGACGTGAACATCACGCTGGCCAAGCATATGACCAACATGCGCTCCGCCACCGCAGACGTGCTGGAGACCCTGACCCCGCCGATCAAGATGAGCCTCGAGGAGTCGCTGGACTTCGCCAACGAGGACGAGTGCGTGGAAGTCACCCCGGAATCCATCCGCGTGCGCAAGATCATCCTGAGCCGTGAGGACTGGTACAAGTGGCGCGCCAAGCAGCGTCGCCAGAACAACGCTCAGCAGAACAACAAGTGATTCCAAGCATCGTTCCGACGCTTCGCAGGCACGGCAGCGTGCCATGTGTCTGACTGAGACGATGAGACAAAGAGATACGTGTATCCCACGTATCTCTTTTCTTTTACGCGATGCAAGGAACGTTTGTAAGGAACCTGGGGCATAGTGGAGGATATGACGCAACATATGCAGGAATCGCAACCGAAGACGCAGTCACGGAAAAACGACGATCGCACGCTGATGCCATGGTCACATCGTCTGCCGGCATGGGCGCGTCTTCTGATCGATCTGATCGTCGGCGTCGCGGTCGGCATGATCGGCACCATGGCGCACCGCATGGGCGCGTCGGCGAACATTCCCTACGGACTCGTGCTTGCTTACGTTTTGACGGCCATCGCGACATGGTCCGCCCGTTCCCGTGACGGAGCGACGGGACTCGCCCTGCACCTGATCGGCTCCTCGCTGATGGTCTGGACCGTCATGGCTGGTTACGGTCCCGGCGGAGACGCCATGATTCCCGTCGGCTTCGGCGATTCGGCGTCGCTGCCGTATTTCAGCAACAATGTCGGCTATTTCTGGCTGTATGGCGTGGTGTTGATTCCGCTGGTCATGCTCGCGTTGCCGAAACGGTGGTTCACGATGCCGCCACGCGAAGCGGACGACGCTCCGGAAAATGTGTCGGACGAATCGCAGGAAACGGACAACGCGGCCGACCAACCGGTGGACTAACGCGTCGCACGCCCCAAGGATGCGGTAAGGTGCATAGGTGACCTACAAGGAGGCGAAGGCGTCAATGAGCGTACGAAAGCTGTTCTATCTGGGCCCTCAGGGCACTTTCACGCATCAGGCGGCGGTCGATGCCTCCGAATTGCTGGCCCGTCTTGAGCCGCACGGCTTCGAGCTGGTGCCCATGGACGACGTGCCACAGATTCTCGACGCCGCGCAACGTGGCGACGGTTGGGGTGTCGTGGCATGGGAGAACAACGTCGAAGGCTATGTCGTGCCCAACCTCGATGCGCTGATCGACGCGAGGGACCTCGTCGGATTCGCCCGCATCGGCGTGAACGTATCGTTCGACGCCTACGTGGCGCAAGGGGCCGATTCCGATACGGCTCATGTGGCCACCGCCCATCCGCACGGGCTTGCGCAATGCAAGCGGTTCATCGCCGACCGCCATCTCACGGCACGCCCGGCCTCATCCAACGCGGCCGCCTGCAGGGATCTCAAAACTGGTGAGATCGCCTTCGGACCGGCCATCTGCGGAGAACTGTACGATATCGCCCGCATCGGAACCTCCGTTCAGGACTACCAAGGCGCAGCCACGGACTTCCTTGTGCTCGCGCCGCGTGCGGAAGCCGCACGTCTGCTCGATGAATCGCGCGCCGAATCGGATATCGAATATGAATCAGTGCTTGCCCTCATCCCACTGGCCACTGGTCCGGGCGTGCTCGCCGACTTGCTCGACGTGATTCGCGACGCGGGACTCAACATGACCAGTTTCATCTCACGGCCTATCAAAGGGCGTACCGGCACATACAGCTTCATCGCGACCCTCGATGCGGCCCCTTGGGAGCGGCGTTTCCGTGACGCGCTCGTGGAAATCGCGGAACATGGAGACTGGGCCAAGACGCTTGCCGTATACCCGCGCAGGGAACGACCCAACCCGCCTGTCACATCATGGATGCTGCCCCAAGGCGGCGTGCGGCTGGATGACAGGCATCTGCCGGACCATTGGCAGAATAGTGAAACCGCTGGAAGGGAGCTGATGTGGTGAAGCCGCGCATCGCAATCGTAGGACTCGGCCTGATCGGAGGATCGCTGGCACGTCGGCTTGTGAACGCCGGCTGCGAAGTGATCGCATGGAACCACAACGATCGCCCCTATGCCACGGCCGAAGCCGATGGCATCATATGCAAACCCACGTTGGCGGCGCTCGCCGGAGCGAATCCGGACGTGCTGGTATTGTGCAATCCACTCAAAGCCATGCCCCAGATCCTCGGCGCGTTGAAACCGCTCATCGATCCAGAAACGACCACGCTCACCGACGTGGGCAGCGTCAAAGGCATGGTCCGCGACCAGGTCAAGGCAGTGGGACTCGACGGATGCTATGTCGGCGCGCATCCTATGGCCGGCAATGAACTGTCGGGATGGGAGGCGTCCGATCCCAAGCTGTACGACGGCGCCCTCTGGGCCATCACCGTGGACGACAACACCGAATACCGCCGATTCCTCGCCGTAGCCGACATGATCGTGAACAGATGCGGTAACCGGCTCATCGTGCTCGACGACGCCACGCATGACCGGTGCGCCGCGCTCATCTCGCATATGCCGCACGTCGTCGCCACCGCCATGATCAACGAACTGGTGGCCAATCCGAACCGCAACATTGCGGTGGCGCTCGCCGCTGGATCCTGGCGCGACATGACCCGTGTGGCGTTGACCGACCCGAACCGTACGCGTGCGATGGTCGAGGAGGACGCGGCCAACGTGGAAACACTGCTGCGCGACATGGCCAATAGACTGACGTTGGTGGCCAATGTGCTGCATGACATGGCCGACGCCAATGTCAGACCGACCGAAGGCGACGTGAGGCAGATGGACCGCTTCTTCGCGCAAGGACAGCCGTTCCGCGATTACAAGGCAGCCGTCAAGCAACCGGATTACGCCGAACGGTGCGAAAAGATCAGGTTTGCGATTCCCGAAGACGATTGGCGGCGCACGCTGCTGGAATCCGCTCGCAGAGGCGAGCATATCGTGCGGTTCGAAGGGGATCATGACGTCATCGTCGAAGTGCGTTCCGCCGTGTGACGGCGATTCCACGACAACGTTTTGCAACCGACGTTTCATAGAGGAATCGTAGGAATCATATAAAAAAGACGGACGCTGCCAATCACTGGAAATGCTGTGATCGGCAGCGTCCGTCTTTTGTCTCCACGGCGTTTCCGCTATGGCCGTGGACGTGTCATGGAGCGTTCCGGCACCGGCTTGATCGTCACGATCGCGTCGGCCGGGATGGTGACGCGTTGTTCGGGTCGCGAGCCGTTCGCCGCCGCATCACGCGTCATTTCCAGCTTCTGGCCGTCCCAGGAACGCACGTGTCCCACGTAATCGCGGAATTTCATGCGGTGGTCGGTCGGATCGACGCCTTCCAGAGTACGCGCCACGATGCGTGCTCCTACTGGAATCTCATGGGGAATGGGCATTGCCGCCTCCTTTCGGTGTTCCGTTCCAACTGTTTCACTCGCTCGCCACGGCGTCAAGCACGGGTTGCCTCAACGCGCGGGAGGCGGGGGAGATGCTGGAAACTAGACCCACCACAATCGAAAGCAACAGGAACACCAGAAGCTGCTGCCAAGGAATGGCCAACGTCTCCAATCCTTCGGAAGCGTAGACCGCGCGGATCACCACGCCCGCCGCGACGCCGACGACAAGTCCCATCACCGTGCCGAACACGGAGATGATCGCAGCCTCGATGCCCAGCATGCCACGCACCTGTCCGCGGGATGTGCCGATGGCACGCAGAAGTCCTATCTCCTTGGTGCGTTCCGAAACGCTCAACGCCAAAGTGTTGACGATGCCGAAGATCGCGATGATGATCGACAGCGCCAACAGCGCGTACAGGATCATGAGCATCTGGTTGATCATCGAGCTCATGGTGGATTTGTACTCGTCTCGATCGAACACGGAGATCGTGTAGTACTTCTTGACGGCCTTCTTGATGGCCTTCTTCACCTGGGCCGTGTCGGAGCCCTTCCTGTCGGTGACATAAGCCTGCATGACGAACATGGTCTGCTTGTTGCCGATCTGTTCGGCCAGGTCGTCGTTGATGATCGCGAAATCGCGGTACACGGAATTCGACACGATCGCGCCGATGGTCAATGTCTTCTTGGTATTGACCTTCTTCGTTTTGATCAGTGTCTTCGGGTCGACGTTCTTGGCCTTGGCCGTGTATTGCTCGATTTCCTTGGCCTTGGCCTGCGCTCCGGCCAGATCGCCGGAGGCTGCCAGCTGTTGGGCCTGTGTCTGCAGTTCCTGCGCATGCGCCTTCACCTTGGCCTGGTAATCGGCCTGCGCCTTGGCGGTGGCCTGCTCGTCGACCACCGTGTTCTCGGCGGTGACCTTGACCTTCTGCCCCACATGCCATCCGCGGTCGTCCGCGATGGTTTTGCCGACAAGCAGCTTGCCGTCCTTCAACGCGGATACGGCGTCGCCTTCGGTGGTTTCGGCGGCGAATATCTTGGTGAACAGTTCCGGTTGCGTCGCGAACGTGAACCCGGAAATGGACTTGCCATCGTATTTCACGCCAAGTACCACACGGTTCGACACCACGTGTTTGACGCCGTCGACGTTTTCGATGTCCTTGATCGCCTGGTCGGGAATGCGTCCGCCCGATGCCGACGATATGGCGAAATCGGCTTTGAGTCCGGTATCGATCAGCGAATTGACCGATGCCTTCGCCGACGTGGCCACCACGCCCAGACAGCTCACGATCGCCACGCCCACGAACAGCGCGGCCGCGGTGTTGGACGTGCGCCTCTTCGACCGGGAGATGTTGCGCTGGGCGAGACGTCCCGTCACCGTGAAAATCTTCGACGGCAGCCAGCCAAGCACCGTGCCCGCGGGGGACACGTACGCCGGTCCAGCCACGATCACGCCGATCACGGCCAAGGCGGCGCCGATGCCAAGCGGCCAGCCCACGGAGATGTCGTTGACGGCCTTCCATGGCGTGGGGCCATTGCCGTCGGATCCCGCCAGAGCGCAGGTGAACGCCCAGCACAGGAATCCGAGGATCACCATGACGGTGCCGATGATGCCACGGGCGCGCACCGGTTTCTCCGGATTCACGGTCTCGTTCATCGCTTGGATGGGCGGTGCGAGCGCCGCGTTGCGTGCCGGCAGTGCCGCTCCGATCAGTGTCACCACGAGTCCGACCAGCAGTCCGATGAGCATGTCGGAGACGGATGGGTCGGTGGCTCCCGTCAATGGCATTCCCATGTTTGACAGGCCCGATGCGATGAGTTTGACCATGCCCCAGCCGAGCGCGATGCCCGCGGCCGAACCGACCAGACCCAGCAGCACCGCCTGCACGATCACCGTGGTAAATACCTGCAGGGGGGAAGCGCCGATGGAGCGCAGCAGCGCGTAGCCGCGCATCGATTCACGGACGATCATCGAGAAGGTGTTGGCGATGATGAACGAGCCTACAAACAGCGCGATCACCGCGAATATGAGGATCAGCGGCTGGATGAAGCCAAGCGCGTCCTGCGTGGATTTGGTGGATTCATCACGGTATGCGTCGCCGGTGACGGCATGGGCCTTCGCCGATTTCGGCAGCTTCCGGTTGATGCGGTCGGCCAGCTGTTGCTGCTGCTCGGCGGTCAACGGCGTGGTGGTGTTGCCGTAGACGCTGATGAGGGACGCCTTGTCGGGGTCATCGGATTGCTGATTCGCCTTCTCCTTGGCCGTGGCCGGGTCGATGGCGATGATGATGGCGCCCGCTTGGCTGGCATCGGTGGTGAAGATGCCGCTGACGGTCACGTCACGTGCTCCGTCGGCGTAAACGATTTTCGTCTTGTCGCCGACTTTCAGCTTCGACTGTTCGGCGGCGAAGGAATGCAAGGCGATCTCATCGCCGTTCTTCGGCCAGGTTCCGGCGGTGAATTTCGCGGACCGCCAAGGCTCCGACTTGCCCATGCCCATGGCCACGGTGGGGGATCCGACGGTGGTCACAGCATCGCCGTGCTTGTCAAGAAGCACCACACCGGACAGTCCATACATCACGTGCGCCGAGGAGACGCCGTCGATTTTGGCTATGTCGTCCGCCAGATCGGCGTCGATGGCGTTGTAGCTTTTCGTGGAGCCCATGGACATCGCCGATGAGCTTTTCTTCTCCTGCGAACCCCGTACGTACACGTCGTGGTCCGCATTGGTGGACATCATCTGCGAGACCTGGTTGTCGAGCATTTCTCGGAAGCAGAACGAGCCGACCACGAAGCTCACGCCGAGCGCGATGGCCACGATCGACATGATGAAGCGGCCGAAATGGCTGCGCGCGTCGCGCAATCCTATGCGAATCATGCCTGCTTGCCCTCCGTCTCCGTCGGGGAGACGGCATCCGCGTCATCGTCGCCCGCGAACACCTCGAGAATCTCGTCGTACGTCGGATGTGGCATATCACGGGTGATGTTGCCGTCGGCGAGCACCAGCACACGGTCAGCGAAGGAGGCCGCTCGCGGGTCGTGGGTGACCATGACGATCGACTGTCCATAGTCGCGCACCGAGTCGCGCAGGAAGCCGAGCACCTCCCGGCTGGAACGGGAGTCGAGGTTGCCGGTCGGCTCGTCGGCGAAGATTACGGACGGACGCGCCATGATGGCGCGGGCGCAGGCCACGCGCTGCTGCTGGCCGCCGGAAAGCTGGCTAGGACGGTGGGAGAGACGCTTCTCCAGGCCGACCACCTTGACCACTTGGTTGAACCAGTCGCGGTCGATTGGTCGTTTGGCGATCTGCAGCGGCAGGAGGATGTTCTCTTCGGCGGACAGCGTCGGCACCAGATTGAACGATTGGAAGATGAACCCGATCTGGTTCCGTCGCAGGTCCGTCAGCTGCTTCTGGTTCATCGAGGAGACCTCAAGTCCCTCCACGATCACCCTGCCGGAAGAGGGGGTGTCGAGCCCGGCCATGCAATGCATGAGCGTCGATTTGCCCGAACCGGACGGGCCCATGATGGCGGTCATTTCGCCACGTTTGAACTCAACGTTCACGTGGTTCAATGCCGTCACTTCGTTGTCTTTGGAGCCATAGACCTTGGTCAGGTCGATGGCGCGGGCCACAATCCCATCATCGGGGGTCTTGTCCGTCGTGTGCTGTGTGTCATGGAAGGTATGACGAGCCATGCTACCGCCTATTCATAAGGAATGCCTAATCAATGTAAGTCTATCGGTTCGGGGCATAATGGAAACGTATTGTCCCAAGATCGTCGTCCTCCCAGCACTTGCGGTATTGCGGACGATGTCCAATTTCGTTGGCTGGAAGTTGGCTGGAAGGTTGATGCGTCATGCGTTTCGAAGAGGCGTTGGATGGGTTCGATGCGTATCTGAGGGCCAATCGTGGGCTGAGCGAGAATACGCGCAAAGCGTATAGGAGCGATATCAATGAATGCCTGTCCACGCTGGAAAAGCATGGTTGCAAGGATTTGAACGAGGTCTCCATCGAGGACCTGCGCGTATGGCTGTCTGATTCCTCCAAAGACCATGCTCGCAGCAGCATGGCACGTAAGACAGTGGCGGTTCGGGGGTTCTTCGCATGGGCTCATGATCATGATGTGACGGCTGTCGATCCCGCGGCGATGCTGCGGACGCCGAAAATTCCCGACGTGCTTCCAACTGTGCTGAACGAATCGCAGGCGGAGCGTCTGATGGAACGTGTGGACGAGGATGGCGCGGAGGCGCTGTCGCAGGAACCGGACGCGAAGCGGCGGGCCATCGAGCTGCGGGATGCGGCCATGCTGGAATTGCTGTATGCCACCGGCATGCGTGTGGCGGAATTGGTCGGGCTTGACGTGGCTGACGTTGCGTTCGGCAACCGTACGGTGAAGGTTATGGGCAAGGGGAGCAAGCAGCGCGTCATGCCGTTCGGCGCGCCGGCGGACAGGGCGTTGCGCGCTTGGTTGGAGCATGGTCGTCCGGCATTGGCCGGAAAAGGTTCCGCCGAAGCGCTTTTCTTGGGATTGCGGGGCGGCCGGATCGGCCAGCGCATGGTGCGTGATGTGGTGCATGACCGGGCCAGTGAGGCGGGCGTTCCGGACATCGCTCCCCATGCGTTGCGTCACAGCGCCGCGACACACATGCTCGACGGTGGCGCCGATTTGCGTGAGGTGCAGGAGATGCTGGGACATTCCTCGCTTAAAACCACGCAACGATACACACATGTCTCCATCGAACAGCTGAAGGCACGGTATGGGCAGGCGTTCCCCCGGGCCTGATGATGATGCCATCCAGTATTTTCGCCATCCGCGAACAGACGTCATGCATCCCCGTACACCGGGGTGATTTTCGCGGGATATACGGAATGCAGTGGCACGAAAATATGGCGGCTGATGATGTTCCGTCGCGTCATCGTTTGGAGCCATTTTTTGTGACGAATTGCCTTTGTCCCTCAAATAAGTGATAATGATACTCCGTGAGCAGACATAAGGGGGTATTGGTGCTGCGGCATCCAACCCACTTCTGCTGTGCGCAGGGGCATGCGCCCCAGTATTTCAATGAATAAGGAGAATGATTCTATGAAGAGGAAAGCGTTGGCTCTCGTCGCCACGGCATGCGCATTCGGCATGCTGCTCGGTGGCTGCGGCTCCTCGAACAATTCTGCTTCTTCGGATGGCGGCAAGGACATCATCACCGCCTACAATTCCGAACCGCAGAACCCGCTCATCCCGGGCAACACCAATGAAACCGGCGGCGGCATTCCTGGAGACCTGCTGTTCGCACGCCTGATTTCCTTCGACACGAAGGGCAACGCGAAGAATGAAGTGGCCGAGTCCATCAAGTCCAATGACGATGCCACCCACTTCGACATCAAGCTCAAGGACGGCTGGAAGTTCACCGATGGCACTCCGGTGACCGCCGAATCCTTCACCAAGGCCTGGAGCTACGTGGCCAACGCCAAGAACGCGCAGAAGTGCACCTCGTTCTTCTCCACCATCAAGGGCTATGGCAAGCTGCAGGACGCCAAGAGCCTCAAGGGCGACGAACAGCTCGAAGGCCTCAAGGTCGTCAACGACCACGAGTTCACCGTCGATCTGAACCAGCCTGACTCCGCGTTCGCCATCAAGATCGGTTACCTCGCCTTCGCTCCGCTGCCGGAATCCTTCTACAAGGATCCGAAGGCCTTCGGCGAGAAGCCGGTCAGCAACGGCCCGTACAAGTTCCAGTCCTGGAGCCACAACAAGGAGATCCAGCTCGTCAAGAACCCCGATTACAAGGGCAACGACGTGGCCAAGAACGACGGCGTGACCTTCAAGGTCTACACCGATGACGAGGCCGCATACGCCGACATCCAGGCCGGCAACCTCGACGTGATGCACACCATCCCGGCTTCCGCGTCCAAGACCTTCAAGTCCGATTCCTCCGTCCAGTCTTACAACAAGGCCGGCTCCGTGAGCCAGACGTTCACCATCCCGGCATCGCTGGAGCACTGGCAGACCAACACCGAGGAAGGCCAGCTCCGTCGCCAGGCGCTGTCCATGGCCATCGACCGCAGCGCCATCTGCAAGAAGGTGCTCAATGGTCTGGGCACCCCGGCCGTCGAATTCACCTCCCCGCTCACCCCGGGCTACTCCGCTTCCCTCAAGGGCAGCGAGAACCTGAAGTACAATCCGAAGAAGGCCAAGGAACTGTGGGCCAAGGCTGAGGCCATCTCCCACTATGACGGCAAGCTCACCTTCGCATACAACGCCGATGGCGGTGCGAAGCCGATCTACGATGCCGTGGTGAACTCCGTGAAGAACACCTTGGGCATCGACGTGGCCACCAACCCGATTCCGACCTTCCAGGAATTCCGTGACGATATCACCAACCGTTCCATCAAGGGCGCGTTCCGTACTGGTTGGCAGCCGGACTATCCGTCCCCGGAGAACTACCTCTACCAGCTGTACGACTCCGCCGCGGCCGACGGCAATGGTTCGAACGATGGCGACTACAAGAACGCCGAGTTCGACAAGCTGTGCTCCGAGGCTTCCGCCGCGAAGAGCACCGATGAGGCCAACAAGATCTACCAGCAGGCCCAGGAGCTCCTGCTCAAGGAGCTTCCTGCCTTCCCGCTGTATTACTCCAACGCCAATGGTGTCGCTGCCACTGGTGTGAAGGGCTTCGAGATGGATTGGCAGAACCTGCCGGTCTACACCGAACTCACCAAGTGAGTGCTGCGATAGGTTTCGGCCAATCGTAAGGATTCTGGATAAGGGAGACGGGCTCGTCCCGTTTCCCTTTTTTATTGGGCAAATCGCCTTAAAGTTTCAGAAAAAGAAATGAATTTCAGCCTTTCGACTAGGCTACCGCAACACATAAGTCCGTCATTGCGGTAAACTTACGTGTATTTGATTCCGGTGGGGTTCCTCTACTCATGCCAGTAAGAGCTGGCGTCCGGCCGGAATATGGAATGGAATAAGGAGCAACCAGAAATGGGCAAATATCTTCTGCGCCGCATTCTGCAGATGATTCCAGTGGTTCTCGGCACAACGTTGTTGGTGTATGCTCTTGTTTTCGCCCTTCCGGGAGACCCGGTCAAGGCCATGTTCGGAGACAAGCCCGTCAACCATGCTGTGGAGATGCAGATTCGTGCCGAGTACAATCTCGACAAACCGTTCATCATCCAGTACCTGCTGTTTCTGAAGAACGCGTTGACGCTGAACTTCGGTCAGACGTTCTCCGGCCAGCCGGTCATCGATGAGATCGCGAGCGCGTTCCCGGTCACCATCAAGCTCGGTTTGATGGCTTTCGTGTTCGAGGCCGTGTTCGGTGTCGTGTTCGGTGTGATCGCCGGCCTGAAAAAGGGCAAGTGGTACGATTCCGTGATTCTGATTGTCTCGTTGCTGCTGATTTCCGTTCCGACCTTCGTCACCGGTTTCCTTGGACAGTATTTCCTTGGTGTCAAGTGGCGCATTCTGCCGGTCACCGCCGGCGCCAATCCCGGATTCTTCGATTTGCTGATGCCCGCGATGGTGCTTGGCTCGGTTTCCATGGCTTACATCATCAGACTGTCCCGTACCGAGATTTCCTCCAATATTTCCGAGGACTACGTGCGTACCGCGCGTGCCAAGGGCATGAGCAACAAATCCGTCATGCTGCGCCACGTCCTGCGTAATTCGATGATCCCCGTCGTCACGTACCTCGGCCAGGATTTGGGCGCGCTGATGGGCGGCGCCATGATCACGGAGCAGATCTTCAACATCCACGGCGTGGGATTCCTGACCTATCAGAGCATTCTCAAGGGCGAGGCCAATGTCGTGGTGTCCGTCGTGACGTTGCTGACGCTGATTTTCGTGGTCTGCAACCTGCTGGTCGATTTGCTGTACGCCGCGCTTGATCCGCGCATCCGTTACGCGTGACGGGGGAGGAGTCGTAAACTATCATGACTGATGAGACCAAGATGACCGCCCTTCCCGGGCAGGAACGTTATGTCGCTCCCATTGAGGAGACGCCTTTGCAGACCGTCGACAACGTCGACGATTCCGTGCCCGCCACAAGCATGTGGGCGGACGCGTGGCGAACGCTGCGGAGGAATCCGTTGTTCATCATTTCCGGCTTGCTGATCGTGTTCATCGTGTTCGTGGCGTTGTTCCCCGGCGTGTTCACCAAGCAGGACCCGAATTACTGCACGTTGGAGCATTCCCTCGAACCGGCTTCCGCCGGCCACCCGTTCGGATTCGACGTGCAGGGCTGCGATGTGTACACCCGCGTGGTCTATGGCACGCGTACGTCGTTGAGTGTGGGCATCCTGTCCACCTTGCTGGTGGTGTTGGTAGGCACGCTGGTCGGTGCTATCGCCGGCTTCTTCGGCGGTTGGGTGGATGCGCTGCTGAGCCGCATCATCGATATCTTCATGGCGTTGCCGATGTTGTTGGGCGCCATCGTCGTGCTGCAGATGTTCCGCACCAATTCCTCTATCTGGAAGGTCGTTCTGGTGCTGGCTCTGTTCGGTTGGGTCAGCACGGCGCGTATCGCCCGCGGCGCGGTGATGGAATCGAAGAACTTGGAGTTCAACACCGCCTCGACCGCGTTGGGATCGACTCCGATGCGTAACCTGTTCCGTCACATCCTGCCGAATTCGCTGGCCCCCATCATTGTGGTGGGCACCACCTCCCTCGGTTCCTACATCGTGTCTGAGGCCACGCTGAGCTTCCTTGGCATCGGTCTGCCGACCACCACCGTCAGCTGGGGCGGTGACATTTCCAGCGCGCAGTCCCTGCTGCGTTCCGACCCGATGGTGTTGTTCTACCCGTCCGTCGCGTTGGCAATCACCGTTCTGGCATTCATCATGATGGGTGATGCTGTCAAGGACGCGCTTGATCCGAAGAGCCGCACGGCCTGAGAGTAAGTGAGGAATTCGATGACTGAAATGAATACCGAAGATAAGCTCGAAGCCATGCAGCGCGCCCAAGGGCCGCTTCTGGAGGTCAAGAACCTCCAAGTCGATTTCACGACCGATACCGGTCGCGCGGTGCATGCCGTGCGCAACTCCTCCTTCAGCGTCTACCCGGGACAGTGGGTGGCCATCGTGGGTGAGTCCGGTTCAGGCAAATCCACTTCCGCCATGGCCGTGCTCGGCTTGCTGCCCGGAACCGGCCATGTGGTCGGCGGTTCCATCAAGCTCAATGGTCAGGAGATTTCCGGTCTCAAGCAGAAGGAATACGACAAGCTGCGCGGCTCCAAGATGGGTTTGGTGCCGCAGGATCCTATGAGCAACCTCAATCCGGTGTGGCGTATCGGCACCCAGGTGAAGGAGGCTCTGGTCGCCAACAACATGGACATCGACCATGAGAAGCGTTCGTCGTTGGCCAAGGCTCTGGCCGGTGATGAGGTCGAGCTCAAAGGCAACGACGATGAGACCTTCCTTGGTTCCAAGGAGCTTCCGGAGCTGCTTGCGGCGGCCAAGGAGGCGCTGAGCGGTGTTGGCCTGTCCGGTGACGATCTCGATGCGGCCATGGCGCGCTTCAGCGATGAGTGGGTCCCGGGATCCGAAACCCGTTGGCGCGTGGCCGACGGCCTGATCAAGGCTGGGGTGAAGGACGATGACGCGTGGAGCATCGCCAAGAAGTACGTGGTCGGCTCCACCATGGACGATCGTATCGCCGGGCTGCTGTCCGAGGCCGGTCTGCCCGATGCCGCCACTCGTGCGCGCCAGTTCCCGCATGAATTCTCCGGTGGTATGCGTCAGCGTGCGCTGATTGCCATCGGCTTGGCATGCCGCCCGGAACTGCTGATCGCCGATGAGCCTACGTCGGCTCTCGACGTGACCGTGCAGAAGAAGATCCTCGACCATCTGCACATGCTCACCGACTCCCTGGGCACCGCAGTGCTGTTCATCACCCATGATCTGGGCCTCGCCGCCGAGCGCGCCCAGCACATCGTCGTGATGTACAAGGGCCAGGTCGTCGAGTCCGGTCCGTCGTTGGAGGTGCTGCAGCATCCGCAGCATCCATACACGAAGCGTCTGGTGGCCGCCGCGCCGTCCCTTGCGTCGCAGCGCATCATCTCCGTCAAGGAGCATGGCGGTGACGCCAAGGCGGTGATGGAGCATACGGTCAACGAGGCCTCGCTCAAGAAGGGCGAGCCCATCATCACCGTGGACCATCTCACCAAGGAATTCAAGCTGCCGCGTAAGAAGGAGATGTTCAAGGCCGTCGACGACGTGAGCTTCTCACTGAAGAAGGGCACGACGCTGGCCATCGTGGGCGAGTCCGGTTCGGGCAAATCCACCGTGGCGAACATGGTGCTCCACCTGTTGGAGCCCACTTCCGGCAAAGTGTTCTATCAGGGCCGCGACACCTCCGAGTTCAAGGCGAAGGACCTGCTGGACTTCCGCCGCCACGTGCAGCCGGTGTTCCAGAACCCCTATGGTTCGCTCGACCCGATGTACTCCATCTACCGTTCCATCGAGGAGCCGCTGCGCATCCACGGCATCGGTGACAAGAAGAGCCGTGCCAAGCGCGTGCGTGAGCTGATCGACATGGTGGAGCTTCCGGAATCCGTGATGGGCCGTTATCCGAACGAGCTGTCCGGCGGCCAGCGTCAGCGCATCGCCATCGCGCGAGCCATGGCGCTTGACCCGGATGTGATTGTCTGCGACGAGGCCGTTTCGGCATTGGACGTGCTTGTCCAGGATCAGGTGCTTCGCCTGCTCAACGACCTGCAGGCCGAACGTGGACTGAGCTACCTGTTCATCACCCATGATCTGGCGGTCGTCCGCCAGATCGCCGACGAGGTCGTGGTCATGCAACACGGCAAACTCGTGGAACATGCCACCACCGACGAGGTCTTCGACCATCCGAAGAAGCAGTACACCCGCGATTTGCTGGACGCCATTCCGGGTGGCAAACTGCAGCTCGGACTCGACTGACCGTTTGCCATCCAGAGAACCTCCCTCGTCCATGAGGGAGGTTCTCTTGTATCCGGGCTAGGCTAGGACGCTATGACGATCACGATCACGACTTCGAATGTGAATGGAATCCGCGCGGCGAAACGCAAAGGCATCGAGCAGTGGGCCGCGAAGAACACGCCGGACGTGTGGTGCATGCAGGAGGTACGCGCCCCGCAAAACGAGATCGACCCCATCTTCGACGAATTCGGCTTCGAATATGCCACCGCCGGACGTGTCGCCGACCAAAGCGGACTCGACCGCATGAACGAGATCTGCCGCATCAAAGGACGCGCCGGCGTCGGCCTGCTGTCGGCCCTGCCCGTGGTCGACAAGCGGTATGGACTGCCGGGACTTGAGGAGGACGTCGATTCCGGACGGTGGATCGAAGCGGACGTCAAAACGCCGCAAGGCTACGTCATCACCGTCGTATGCGTGTACGTGCATGCGGGCAACACCGACGACCCGGAGAAGATGAAGCAGAAGTACCGCTTCCTCAACACCATGCTGGAGCGCATGGGCGAACTGCGCGACGAGGCCGCTCACGGTGGCCGGCAGGCCGTATTGTGTGGCGATTTCAACATCGCGCACACGCCGCTCGACATCAAAAACGCGAAAGCCAACGAGAAACACGCCGGTTTCCTTCCCGAGGAACGCGCCTACGTGGACAAATGGCTGGGTGAATTGGAATTCGTGGACGTGATGCGTTCGCTGGCCGGCGACATCCAGGGTCCGTACACGTGGTGGAGCCAGCGCGGACGCGCCTTCGACAACAACGTCGGGTGGAGGATCGACTACCAGTTCGCCACGCCCGAACTCGCCGAATCGGCCCGCGGATTCGTCATCGACAAGGCGTCAACCTACGATATGCGCTGGTCGGACCATGCGCCGCTGAGCATCACCTACGACGTGTGAACGGACGGGCCGGGATGCGCGTGCGGGATGGCACGCCCCGGCTCCCAGCCCATATTAAGCATGGGTGCTAGGCTAGTCACGGTCGCAACCGTAACGAAATGAGGAACATCATGGGACTGTTTGGATTCGGCAAGAAGAGGCATCAGAGCGAGGAAGCCGCTGAAACCGCCGCCGAAGAGAACGACAAGGCCGACGGGGCATCCACCGGGGAAGCGGAGACCGTCTCCACCGACGTCCGGGACATCGTCCTGCCGGAGCCGTCCGACGAATACGTCGGCCGCGGCGACGAGCGCGGTCCATGGGACGTCGATGACGAAAACGTGCCCGATTACGACGAATACCTCGACATGGGCGCCTACTATCTGCCGTTCCTGCAGGGCATCGAACTGCGTGTGAAAGCCAACCGCGCCACCCAGCAGGTGCTCGGCACCACCATCACCTACGGTTCCTCCAGCGTGGAGATCGAAGCCTTCGCGGCTCCGAAGACGCTCGGCCTGTGGGACGATGTCCGCGCCGACCTGCTGGAAGCCAACAAGGACGCCAAGGAGACCGACGGCGTGTTCGGCACCGAGCTGACGCTGCCCGTCGTGGTCAAGGGCGGCCGCAAGGTGGTCACCCGAATCGTCGGCATCGACGGACCGCGATGGATGCTGCGAGGCATCTTCTCCGGCAAGGCCGCCACCGATCCGGACGGCGATGAGGCCAAGGCGCTGAACCAGCTCTTCTCCAACATCGTCGTGGAGCGCGGCGAGGATCCTCTGGCTCCGCGCGATCTGATCCCGATGCATCCGCCGGTCGCCCCCGCCGAACGCAAGGCAGCCAAGGAAGCCGCCGAAGCCAAGGAAGCCGGCAGGAAGATGGACATCCCGGGCCAGCCGAAGGGACCGTTCGATTCCGACCAGCAGGTGGAGGTCAAGACCACGCTGTCCCGTGGCCCGATGTTCTCCGAAGTGCGCTGACGGCGGCACCGACGGAATCGACAGCATGAGCGAAACCGAAACCAAGAAGCGCACCGGCATCGGCGCGCTCGCCGACGCCGGCAGCACCGACGACTTCTCCGTGATCGACGCCATCGGCGGCCCGCGCGGCGTCGTCGAATCGATGCTGCCGGGCGTGGTGTTCGTGGTGATGTTCGTCATCACATCCAACCTGCAGCTGACCATCGGCGTATCCGCCGCGCTCGCCGTATTGCAGGTGATTGTCCGCCTGTGTCAGCGGCAGTCCGTCATGGGAGCCGTCTCCGGACTGCTGGCCGTCGGCATCTGCTTGATTTGGGCGTGGAACAGCCATGAGGCGCGCAACTACTATATGTTCGGCTTCTTGACCAACGCCTTCTACATCGTGTTGCTCACGATCTCGTTGATCGCCCGGGTGCCGGGGCTTGGTCTGGTGATCGAATTCATCCGCACGTTGCCGACCGAGCATTTCCGCGCATGGCTGGCGGATTGGCGGGGCGATCGCGCGCTGAACCGTGCGTACACGATCATCACCGCATTGTGGATAGGGGTGTTCTCCCTGCGATTGGTGGTGCAGGTGCCGTTATACTTGGGCAACCACGTCGGCTGGCTTGGCACCGCGCGTCTGCTGATGGGCATTCCGTTCTGGGCTTTGGCGATATGGGTGTCGTATCTGATCGTCGCCACTCCCATGCACCGGCATAAGACGATGGACGTGGCACAGTCCGAAAGCGTGCCGGAGAAGACATCCGAAACGGAGGAACGACACTGATGGAATCGACCATCCGCATCGAACGGTATGCAGACCAGGGCCGTTGCGTCGGCCACATCGACGGACGGGTAGTGTTCGTGCGATTCGCCTTGCCTGGCGAACTGGTCCGTGTGGTGCTGGACGAGCCGCATGACCGCGAGGACCGTTTTTGGACGGGCGAGGTGGCGGAAGTGCTGGAGGCCAGCGACGACCGCGTCGACCCGGTCTGGCCTCTGGCCGGTCCGCTCGCCATGGGCGGCGGCGTCGGCGGCGCCGATCTGATTCACGTGTCCCTTTCCGGCCAGCTGAAATGGAAGGCCTCGTCCATAGCCGAACAGATGAAAAGACTTGGCCACGTCGACGTCGAAGTGCCGATCGAACGCATGCCCGAGGACGAGGCGGAACAGGGCCTGCATTGGCGCACCCGCATCGAGATGATCGCCGACGACGAAGGCAGGCCATCCATGCGCAGGCGGGGCACCCACGTGCGGGTGCCCATCGACACCATGCCGCTGGCCAGCCGGGCGCTTCTTGAGGTGGCCGAAAAGGAACACGTGTGGGACGGCGGCTTCACGCCCGGATCCCAGATCCGTCTGGCGGTCCCCGAACCGCGCGACGGCGCCGAAATCGCCGGAAACTATGCCGTCCTCGTCGACGGCGAGGTGGCATCGGGCAATCGCGAGCTCGTCGAAAAGGCCACGGTCTGCGGACACGAATTCGAATACGGCGTGGACGCGGGCGGATTCTGGCAGATGCACCGCCACGCGCCTCTCGCATTGACCAACCACGTGATGTCCCTAGTCCACGGCGAGCTTGACGGAGCCGCATCCGCATGCCTGTGGGACCTGTATTCCGGTTCCGGTCTGTTCACGTTGCCGTTGGCCACGTTGAGCGCCGAACGCGTGCGCATGCTGAGCGTCGAAGGCGGCAGAACCGCGGTCAAACACGCGCAGCGCAACTTGAGGGCCATCCACATGGGCAATGTCGACGCCCGCACGGGCGACGTCGCCAAAACCCTCGCCAACGTGCGCAACGACCTGTCCAGACCGGATGTCGTGGTGCTTGATCCGCCACGCGCCGGCGCGCGTGCGAAGGTGTGCGGGCAGGTCGCCGAATCCGGCGCGCGCGCCATCGTATACATCGCCTGCGATCCGGCCTCGCTGGCACGCGACACCGCTACGTTGACGCGGCTCGGATACGCCCTCGCCGACATTCGGGCTTTCGACATCTATCCGTCCACCCACCATGTCGAGACGGTGGCCTTGTTCAGGAAAGACGCGCGGTGAACGGTCACGTGAGGCGCGCGGCCGCCGGCCTCATCGCAGCGGCCTGCATCACCTCCATGCTGTCGGCCTGCACGCCGGGCAATGCCGCGGTGGGGGACACGCAATCCGCCGATGACGCGGTCGCCCACATCACCAAGGACCGCAACAGCCTCAACGTGGCGATGATCGGATCCCAGGACATCCAATCAGACCGTATGGCCATGGAGGCTTTGAAGACGGGCGGTCTCAAACCGGTCTACCTGCCCGTCTCCGGAACCGTCGACGCGCAGGCCACCGCCCGGCAGGGCGTCAAGGACATGACGCAGCGTATGGCCGACATCATCGTCATCGCGGGGATGGACGCGTCCGGCGCGAACCACGACGGCTGGTACGAGATGTTGGACGCGCCAAGACAGGCCGGCATACCGGTCGTGTTGCTCGACCCCATCTCCATGCCGGCCGACAGCGCATTGTTCGCGGCGACGCTCAAAACCAACGATCGCATGACGGATGCCAAGCCGCTCGCCGACGTGGTGGCCGCCATCGCCAACAACGATCCGCATGATCGGGAGATCATCGTCACTACCATGAACCGCAAGACCCGCGGATGATCCGATAAGCATGGGATCCATCCCATCTGATTCCGCTGCTCCGCCGACCGTTTCAGGCTGTGGCACTGTACGTTCCCTGAAAAAACCCTGAATTTTGCCGGAGCGTTACGCAAAAACCCCATGGACGCGGAATCCAAGGCGGTAGGCTGGCAACATGAGTGAAAGCCAATCCATGCCCGAGACCGACGAAAAGGGACTCACCGCCGCCGAAGTCGCCGCCCTTACGGAAAGCGGGCAGACCAACGCCGTCAAATCCTCCACCTCACGTTCGCTCGCCGACATCGTGCGGGCCAACGTCTTCACTCTGTTCAACGGCATCATCTTCGCCGCCATGATCATGGTGCTCATCACCGGTTCATGGAAGGACGCCGTATTCGGCTTCGTCATACTCATCAACACCGGAATCGGCATCGTCACCGAATTGAAAGCCAAGCATACGCTCGACAAGCTGTCGATCCTCGTCGCATCCGACTATCTGGTGCGTCGCGACGGCGAAAACGTCGAGGTTCCGCACAACGAGATCGTGCTTGGCGACCTCATGTGGATCCGTTCCGGCGAGCAGGTGCCCGCCGACGCGCAGATCATACGCACATGGGGATTGGAACTTGACGAATCCATGCTCACCGGCGAATCGCGCACCGTCCGCAAAAACGAAGGCGATGACATCTACTCCGGCTCCACCGCGGTCTCCGGCATGGCTTTGGTGCGCGTCACGGCGGTCGGCGCCCACAGCTACGCCGCCACACTGACCGCGCAGGCGAAGGTCTACAAGAAGACCGTCTCCGACATCAACAAGGGCATCAACACCATCCTCAAATTCATGACCTTCCTCGTCGTGCCGCTGTGCGTGCTGCTCATATGGTCGCAGGTGCACGCCGTCGGAGGCTGGAATGTCGCCGTCGCCACCGGACAATGGCGTTCCGCGGTCGTGTCCGCGGTGGCCGGCGTGGTCGGCATGATCCCCGAAGGCCTCGTGCTGCTCACCTCGCTCAACTTCGCGCTCGCAGCCATCCGTCTGGCACGCAAGAATACGCTCGTGCAGGAACTCGAATCCGTGGAGACCCTCGCACGTGTGGACTGCCTGAACCTCGACAAAACCGGCACCGTCACCGACGGTGGCATCGTGCTTAACGAAGTGCGCATGCTGGATGGTTCCGATGCCGGCGCCGAAGCCGCGCGCGCCGTGAAACAGGCACTGTACGACCTGTCGAACGAAGGACAGCCGAACGGCACGGGACAGGCGATTCTCGCCGGACTCGGCGAACAAGGCTTCACGGCGGGCGTCGTCAGGGAGCGTGTGCCGTTCTCATCGGCCCGCAAATGGAGTTCGATCGACGATGGGGGCGCGGTATGGACGATGGGTGCCCCGGAAGTCGTCATATCCCATCTGCAGGGCGATTACGCCGATGTGCTCAAGCAGGTCAACGATTTCGCGAACGACGGCAACCGTGTGCTGCTGATCGCGCGGCACGACGGATCCGCTCCGGCCGATTACGAAAGCGATCCCGCGATCGATCCCGCTTCACGGCCGGTCGCGCTGGTGCTATGCTCCGAACATATCCGCGACGACGCCGAGGCGACGCTCGCATGGTTCCGCGAGCAAGGCGTCCGCTGCCGCATCATCTCCGGCGACAATCCCGTCACCGTAGGCGCGATCGCAAGAAAAGTGCGGCTTACCGGAGATGCGGAGCCGCGTTTCATGGATGCGCGCGAACTGCCATCCGACATCACGGAGCTGGCGAGGACGCTGGAGGACGTGGACGTGCTCGGCCGTGTACTGCCCGACCAGAAAAAGGCGATCGTCCAGGCGTTGCATCTGGGGGAGCATGTCGTGGCGATGACCGGTGACGGCGTGAACGACGCGCTCGCCATCAAGGAGGCCGACCTCGGCATCGCGATGGGCAACGCGGCCCCCGCCACCAAAGCCGTGGCGCAAGTGGTGCTCGTCGATTCGAGGTTCTCGCACCTCCCCGACGTGGTCGCGCGCGGACGCCAGGTCATGGCCAACATGGAACGTGTGGCCAGCCTGTTCCTCGTCAAAACCGTATATTCCGCGCTGATTTCGCTCGGCGTGGTCCTGACGCAGATCCCCTTCCCGTACCTGCCCCGCCATATCACGTACATCGGCGCCTTGACCATCGGCATGCCGGCGTTCATCCTGGCGCTCGCTCCGAACACGCGCCGTTACATTCCCGGATTCCTCGGACGAGTGGTGCGGTTCGCGCTGCCCGGAGGCATCGCCACGGCTCTGGCGATACTCGCCAATTCGTGGATTCTGCCGATGATCATGGGCTGGGACGTCCGCCGATCCGCCTCGCAGCTGGGCATGCTCCGCGGAGTCAACGCGATCATCCTGCTGATGATGGGCATCTTCGTGCTGGCGCGCGTGGCCCGGCCGCTCAACTCGTGGAGAGGCGGTCTCGTGCTGACGTTCGCGGCGGCGGGCGTGGCGGGCATGTTCGTTCCGCTCGTCGCGAGGTTCTTCGCGCTCATGGTGCCGGCCGGCGAAATGCTCGCGGCGACGTTCGCCGCGCTTGCCCTGTCCGCCATCGTCTTCGCGCTGTGCCTATGGTGCGTTCCGAAAATGGTCGGTATTTTCTCACGTTTCAAGAAGACACGCCAGAGCTGATACGACGTCGCGGTATCGTTGAAACGGATAATCGACTGTTGCAAAGCAGTTCAAGCAGCCATAAAGCTCGGAGGTAGCATGTCTGTGCGCGATGACCAGCTCGACACCCTGAAGGTGGGCGGCAAGGATTACGACTATTACCGTATCGCGGATTTGCCGGGCATCGATCATCTTCCGTATTCGTTGAAGGTTCTCGTCGAGAATCTGGTGCGCAACATTGATGGCGCCAACATCACGGATGATCATGTCAAGGCACTGTTGGATTGGGATCCGGCTGCGCAGCCGAGCCACGAGATTCAGTTCACGCCGTCCCGAGTGGTGATGCAGGACTTCACCGGCGTGCCGTGCATCGTCGACCTTGCTACCATGCGTGACGCGGTCAAGGAGCTTGGGGGAGACCCGGAGGTCATCAACCCTCAGGTCCAGTCGGATATGGTGATCGATCACTCCGTGCAGATCGACAAGTATGGCGTCGCCGATGCCGTCGAGCAGAACATGGACATCGAATACCAGCGCAACGGCGAACGCTACCAGTTCCTGCGTTGGGGCCAGCAGGCCTTCCGCAACTTCCGCGTGGTACCGCCGGGAACCGGCATCATCCACCAGGTCAACATCGAATACCTCGCCAAGGTCGTCATGACCAAGGCGGAACAGAACGGCAACATCCTCGCATACCTCGACTCCTGCGTCGGCACCGACTCGCACACCACCACCGTCAACGGTCTGGGCGTGCTCGGATGGGGTGTGGGCGGCATCGAAGCCGAAGCCGCCATGCTCGGACAACCGATTTCCATGCTCGTGCCGCGCGTCGTCGGCTTCAAGCTCACCGGCTCCATCCCCGAAGGCGTCACCGCCACCGACGTGGTGCTCACCATCACCGACATGCTGCGTCAGCACGGCGTGGTCGGCAAGTTCGTCGAATTCTACGGCGAAGGCATCGCCTCCGTACCGCTGGCCAACCGTGCGACCATCGGCAACATGGGTCCGGAATTCGGTTCCACCTGCGGCATCTTCCCGATCGACGGCGTCACGCTCGACTACCTGCGTCTGACCGGTCGCTCCGAAGAGCAGATCGCCCTCGTCGAAGCCTATGCCAAGGCCAACAAGCTGTGGGGCGACACCACCGACCCGAACTACGTGGAACCGCAGTATTCCGAATACCTCGAACTCGACCTCGGCACCGTCGTGCCGTCCATCGCAGGCCCGAAGCGTCCGCAGGACCGCATCAAGCTGAGCGAATCCAAGACGAAGTTCGAAGCCACCCTGCCGGATTACGAGACCGACAAGACCGTGCAGAAGCCAGTCGCCGTCTCCACCGACTTCCGTGGCGACTTCGACATCAAGAACGGTGATGTGGCCATCGCATCCATCACCTCCTGCACCAACACCTCCAACCCGTCCGTCATGATCGCGGCCGGCCTCATCGCCCGCAACGCGCACGCCAAGGGACTCAAGCCCAAGCCGTGGGTCAAGACCTCGCTTGCACCAGGTTCCCAGGTCGTGGCCGACTACCTCAAGGCCGCCGGCCTGCAGGATGACCTCGACGCGCTTGGCTACCAGCTCGTCGGCTTCGGCTGCGCCACCTGCATCGGCAACTCCGGCCCGCTGCTGTCCGAAATCTCCGAAGCCATCAACGCCAACGACTTGACCGTCACCTCCGTGTTGAGCGGCAACCGCAACTTCGAAGGCCGCATCAGCCCCGACGTCAAGATGAACTATCTGGCATCCCCGCCGCTCGTCATCGTCTACGCGCTCGCCGGCACCATGGACTTCGACTTCGAAACCCAGCCGCTTGGCAAGGACAACGAAGGCAACGACGTGTACCTCAAGGACATCTGGCCGACCAACGAGGAGGTCGCTGCGGTCGTCGACGGCACCGTCAGCCGCGAGATGTTCCTCAAGGACTATGCCTCCGTATTCGAAGGCGACCGCCGTTGGAAGGGACTCGATGTACCGGAAGGCGAACTGTTCGCCTGGGACGAGAACTCCACCTACGTGCGCAAGCAGACCTTCTTCGACGGCATGAAAGCCACCCCGGATCCGGTCAAGGACATCCACGGCGCCCGCGTGCTCGCATTGCTTGGCGACTCCGTGACCACCGACCACATCTCCCCGGCAGGCGCGTTCAAGGCCTCCAGTCCGGCAGGCAAGTACCTCACCGAGCACGGCGTCGAACCGAAGAACTTCAACTCCTACGGTTCCCGCCGAGGCAACCACGAAGTCATGGTCCGCGGCACGTTCGGCAACATCCGCCTGCGCAATCAGCTGCTCGCCTCCGTCGGCGAGGAAGTCACCCCTGGCGGCTTCACCTACGACTTCCTCAGCAAGAAGCCGACCACCATCTTCGAAGCATCCCGCGACTACATCGACCATGACGTGCCGCTCGTCGTGCTCGCCGGCAAGGAATACGGCACCGGCTCCTCCCGTGACTGGGCCGCCAAGGGCACCGTCATGCTGGGCGTCAAAGCCGTCATCACCGAAAGCTTCGAACGCATCCACCGCTCCAACCTCATCGGCATGGGTGTGCTCCCGCTGCAGTTCCCCGAAGGCGAATCCTACGAAAGCCTCGGATTGAACGGCACCGAAACCTACGACATCTCCGGCATCGAAGCGCTCAACAGCGGATCCACCCCGAAGACCGTCCACGTCACCGCCACCCATGATGACGGTTCCAAGACCGAATTCGACGCGGTCGTGCGCATCGATACGCCGGGCGAAGCCGACTACTACCGTAACGGAGGTATTCTCCAGTACGTCCTGCGCAACCTGATGAAATAGCCGAAGGACGGAGCGTCGGCTGCGTTGCTCGGAACTCGACGTACCTTCGTACGCCTTCGTTCCGTGCGCCTTGCCGACGCACACGTCCTTCGACTATTTCCAGAGGAGCGTTTTCTGCGCTGATCCGCTTAGCAGATCAGCGCGTGAGGCAGAATTCGACGCAATGATGAGTGGGCCGGAATCGCGAGGTTCCGGCCCACTCTCGTATCAGCGCTAGGGTAGAGGCATGCTTGATCACATCACTCTTCATGCTTCGGACGCGAAGCGGAGCATCGCGTTCTATACCAAGGCCCTAGCGCCACTCGGCTACATTCCCAAAGCGCATCACGAGCCGACCATCGGATTCGGCGTCGATGACGGCACGCCGCGATCCGACTTCTACGTCTCGCCGATGGACAAGCCCGGCCAAACTCCCGTTCCCACGCATATCGCATTCCGTGCCGACAGCGAGCAGACCGTACGCGACTTCCACGAAGCGGCACTCGCCGCCGGTGGAACCGACAACGGCAAGCCGGGACCACGCGCCTACCATCCCGGCTATTACGCCGCTTTCGTGCTCGACCCGGACGGCAACAACATCGAAGCCGTCACCGACTGGTCGCACGCCGTCAGTCGGTAAGCGAATCCTTCCAAGCGTGGTATTCAGCGGCCTTGGCCTGCCAGTAGTTGCGGTCGTCGTTCGTGATCGGACGGATCACATGGCACGGATTGCCCACGGCCACCGAATGCGACGGGATGTCCTTGACCACCACGGAACCGGCACCAATCACCACGTCATCGCCGATGGTCACGCCAGGGCCGACCACCACATTGCCGCCGAACCACACATCATTGCCGATGGTGATGGGACGTGCGCCTTCCGGTCCGGAAGCCCGTACCTCGGCGTCGATCGGATGGTAAGGGGTGTACAGTCCCACGCGCGGACCGAAGAACACACGGTCGCCGATGGTGATTCTGGCCACGTCGAGGAAGATGCAATCCATGTTGGCGTAGAAATTGTCGCCGATGTACGTGTTGCAGCCGTAGTCGCAGTTGAATGGCGGCTCCAAGAACGCTCCCTTGCCGAGCGAGCCGAACAGTTCGCGGAAGAGACGGTCACGTTCCTCAAAAGCGTCGTATGCCGACGTGTTGATGGCCTGCACCAGGCGACGCTTGCGCATGTTCATCTCGCGTTGCTTCGGGCTGTCCGCCACATACAGCTCGCCGGACAGCATACGCTCCCACTCGTTCGCGGGAGTCTCGGCAGGGGTTTGTGCAATGGGATTTTCACGGTCTTCCGTCATATGGACTCCTTTTATGGAACCGTCGATCGCGATGCGCCGGTTTTTATGAACGGCGTCCGCGGAAAGGAAACGGGGCGAGCCCTATTATACGATTTGCCTCCTGTGCCGCACGCCGTTCATCGGAATCGGCATACGATTCACTTGGCCAACTGTGTGGTGGCGGGGGAGGCCAACGTCGGACGCATGCGGCGAATGCGCCCCAATGCCAAGCCCAGGCAGATGAACGCGACACCGAACAACGCGACCAGACCGATCGACGACGCCCAAGAGCCGTAATCCACTCCGGTCACAGACGCTGTACCAAGCCCGAACACATCATCGATGGACGCGCACAGCCACCAACCGGGCAGCAGCTTGCCAATCATGATCATCGGTTCGGGCATCATATCCACGGGGAACGCCATGCCGGACGTGAACATGCACAACAGGCCGAATACGTTGGCAAACGCGTTGACCGCCATTTCGGAGCATCCGACCGACCCCAGCAGGAATCCGCAGGCGACCGACATCAAGGTGTAGACGAACAGCGAGATGAACGACAATCCCACATTCACAGGCGTCAACCCGTCGAACGGCACTCCGGCCATCGCCAGCAATGCCAACGTGGCCGCGGTGTATCCGACGCACACCACCAGACCGAGCGTTGCGCAGGCGAGCAGCTCCTGCATTCCCGTCGATACCAGCCGTGCGGGCGACGAATACAGACGCCGACGGATCTCACCGTCGTTGAACGCGCCGACCACCAGGAACGTGCAGATCGGCATGACCAGCAGCAGCGGATACAGGCCTGTTTTGATGGTGCCGGCGAACGCGGAAGCGGCCGGCGTCACGTTTCCGTCACCATCGGAAGGCGACTGCACCACCGCGATCTTCGATGATTTGGCATCGGTTTCCGCGGTTTCCAATACCGTCCGCATGGCCGTGCCCAGTGACTGTCGCATACCCGCCTGACCCAGATATGCGGTGCGCGTCAGCGACAGGAATTCATTGACTTCCAACTGGGAAAGCGAACCCGCGCCGGAAGTGTAGCTGACGACGGTCTCGACCGTCGGCTGGCTCTCCGACGAGTCATCCAGATACTTCTGGTAATCCGAAGCGAAACCATGCGGCACAATCGCTATCAAATCGACGTAATTCGATGCGACCGCCTGCTGCAGTGCCTCGGAATCGTCCTCGACGTCCACCATCTCGCCATCCAACGCAAGATAGGAACGCAGCGCCGACGAGACGCCATCGGCATCGCCATCGCGGTCGATCACCGCCACCCGCGCCGTATCGGGACGGAACACCGCATCGCCGCTCATGGCCGAGCCACGCATGATCTGCCAGCTGATGGCGAACATCATGATGCCGATGAGCCCCAGATAGATGACCAGGTACATCTTGCGTGATTTCAGGATCCTCAGCGCGGTCCTACAGGTATTCATAGCGTTGCCTCCTCAACAGAACGGTCGCCACGGCAAGGCAGACCAAGCTCATCGCGGTGAGAATGCCGGCGGTGGTGAAGAAAGGTTTGAGATTGTCGTAATACAGGATGTCGTAGAACAGGTTCGTGATCTGCTGCGCCGGATTGATGAGGCTCAGCACGGGCGCCTGCCGGGCGATCCGGTCGCTGAGCTGCATGGCGAACTGTCCATAAAGTCCGGAGAACAAGGACAGGATGCAGGCAAGAGCCGTGCACAGGCCATGTTTGGCACCCGTAGGAATCTTCGGCAACGCTCCCAGCAGCGTGCCGAACGCGCTCGCGGCGAACGATGCCACCAGGCACGCGCCGACCGCGGCCCATTCCCGTCCACCCAGAGAAATCCGGCAGCCGAAGCGGATGTAGAGCATCGCCACGGTCAGACTCAGGAACGAGCACAGCCAGCTCGACAGGAATCCGGCCAGCAACTGCCTCAGCTTCGGCAAAGGCGAAACGGAACGACGGACACCCAAGGCGGAAAGATTCGCCTGCGTCATCGTCACCGCATTGATGGCGAAGCTCATGGCCATCAACGCGGCCAAGCCCAGCAGCGCGTAATAATAGCGCGCGGTGCCGCTCGGCTTGAAATTCGTCAGCTGAATCTCCTTCGTATAGCCGCTCGCCGAGCCGATGCTGCCGGTCAACGCGCCATCCATAAGCGCGGCCGGATTGTGTCTGGCGATGTCCGTGACGACATCGGCGTTGCGATTGTACAGATCCACGATATTGCCCAACACGGTCAGCGAGATATCCAATCCGCTGCTCGACGCCATCACATCCGACGCGGACGACTGCGTCGACTGCGATACGGAGAACCTCAGCCTGCCGTCGACGACCTGCAGCATGCCCTGCACGTTGCCATCCGCCAAAAGCCGTTCCGCCTGCGCGACCGAATCCACCTTCGTCGCATTGACGAGCTTCGAACCGCCATCCGGATCCACCTTCGCGTACCCATTGCTGCCGGACGCCGACGAATCGGACGAAATGCCGTCGACCAGCACTTGCGCGCCGTAGGACGTCTTCCACGCGGTATCCTCGACCACAGCCACGTCAAGCGTGTGCAACTCGAAGCTGTCAGCGATGTTGCCGAACATGCCGTTGAACATGGTGGCCAGGATGATGGGAAAGGCGAACAGCCAGAACAGCTGCGTCTTCTCCCGCAAATGCAGTTTGAGATTGACCAAGAACGTTTGCCACATGATGTCACATGCCTTTCGATTGCCTTCGGGAATGCCGAAAGCGGTTCAGTCGCGCAACGCGGTGCCGGTCAGCTCAAGGAACACGTCATTGAGCGTCGGCTGACGACTGGAAAGATGACCGATATTCGTGCCATCGTGTTCCAACAGCTGCAGCACATCGATGAGATTGTGGTCGCCTCTACGGCAATTCACCCTCAACTCATGCCCGTCATAATCGGCGCCGATCACGAACGGCAACGCGCGCAGCCGCTCAAGCGTGGCGTCGGCCGCGTCCGCATGTCCTCCCAGGTCGTCGGTCTCGATGCTGATGCGCTCGCCGGTATCAATCATCGCCTTGAGCTCGTCGGCGGTGCCGAGCGCCAGATGCCGGCCATGGTCCATGATGAGGATTCGGTCGCAGATCTGCTCGACCTCCTCCATGTAATGACTGGTGTAGATCACCGTCGCACCCTCCCGATTGAGCCGTTGGATGCCTTCGAGAATCGCATTGCGGCTCTGTGGATCGACGGCGACGGTAGGTTCGTCGAAGAAGATCAGATCAGGCTGGTGCGCGATGCCGCATGCGATGTTGAGCCGTCGTAGCAGACCGCCGGACAGCTTCGCCGGACGGTACTTGCGATAACCGGCCAAACCCACGAAATCCAACGCCTCCTCAACCAACACACGTCGTTTCGCCTTGTCTGGAACATACAGCGAGCAGAAGTAATCGATGTTCTCCTCGACGGTCAGTTCATTGAACACGGCGACGTTCTGCGGCACGATGCCGATACGGCGTTTCAACGCATAGCTGGTGGGAGTGATGCGCTCGCCGAACATGCGTACGGTGCCCTCGTCGAAGGTGAGCAGCGCGAGCATGCAGTTGATGGCGGTGGTCTTGCCCGAACCGTTGGGACCCAGCAGACCGAAGATCTCACCCTGCTTCACGTCGAGGTCAAAATAGTCGAGGGCCACCATGTCCCCATAGCGTTTCACCAGTTTCGAGACGGTGACCGCGCTCGCCACGCCGTTCGTGTGCCCATCCATGGCTTGCTCCTTTCCCATATGCGTCATGTTTCCATTGTCCCGTCGTCCGGTGCCCCCGACATAGTGTCCGCAGTCATGATTGCCTCGGCAAGGCCGTTTCCAGGCATGACAAATGTCATTTTCTTCCATACCGTCGTATGGGCGCAGCACGTGTGCATTACTCTTGAAAAAGACGAAGACCATGACGATATGACGGACGGGAGGCGGTATGCAACGACTGCTGTTCCAAGCCGTGTTCCTGGTCATGGGCATGATCGTTGGCATGCATGCATCCGGCGATGTCGGCCCCGGACTGGTGTGTGGGGCGCTTGTGGCGGTGTGCTGCGCCGCGGTGGGGGAATATGCCGGCGGCTCATGCCTCACTGCGGCGATGCTTGTCGTATTCGATGGCATGGCATGTCTCGTGCCGTCCTGGTATCCGATGCTGCCGATTTTCGCGTTCACCGCGGCTTCGCTCCCCAAAGCCGGCAAACGCCCTTTGTTCGTGGCGTCACGCTGGCTATGGTTGTCTCCCATGGTCGTGTCGCCGTTGCGTTCCGGATTTTCAGCAATGGTCGTCGCGATGACGGCATTGCTGACGATTCTGGGATTCGCGGTGGGTATGCTCTGCGCACACGAAACACGGCTCGCCGGCGAGGTGCGGCGATTGCAGGATTCCCGACGCGACCAGATACGTAGGTTGCGTTCCCGTCTCGCCGAGAATGACGAGGACCGTGCTTTGGCGGTGCGCACAGCCACGCTCGCCGAGCGTACACGCATAGCCCGTGAGATTCATGACAACGTCGGCCATATGCTGACGCGGGCCATCATGCAGACCGAAGCGGCGCAGGTGGTGGCACGGGTTTCCGGACAGGAGCAGTCAGCACGACGTTTTTCCGAAATCCATGGCACGGTGAACGAGGCGATGACCCTGGTGCGTCGCGCCGTCCATGATCTCAAGGACGAGGGCGTGGATTTCACCGCACAGATCATGGCGGCTGCGCACAGCATGGATGACGCAGGACGGCTGTGTGTGGAGCTCGACAACGGTGTTTCCACGGCGCCGGCCGCGGTGGCCCGCTGCTTTGCCACCACCATCCGCGAAGCATTGAACAATACGGTCAGCCACAGCCAGGCAAGGAACGTCTCGATCGTATTGCGTGATTTCCCCGCACTGTGGCAGCTGCGCGTGCAGGATGACGGTGCCAGATGGAGCCCTGCCGGCGGTACCTCCACTGCGGAGGCTGCGCGTCCAGGCGATTCCACAGGCATAGGCGTCGCGGACATCGAGGAACGCGCTCGTGCGCTGGGCGGCTCCGCGGTGTGCGGGCCATACCATGAGGGTTGGCGCGTGTTCGTGTCCATTCCCAAAACAGTGTCTCGAACGGCAGCGGGAATAGGTGTGCAGTCATGCAAACAGGCGCAACAGGCAAGGAAAGGAGAACGATGATGCGCGTGGCCATCGCCGATGACGATCCGATTGTCTGCTCGTCATTGTCCACGATTCTCGAGGCCACCGGCACCGCCGACGTGGCGTGGACCGCCAATACGGGCGCGGACACCGTAATCCGGTATCGGGAAGATGTCCCCGACGTGTTGCTGGTCGATGTGCAGATGCCCGGAATGAACGGATTGGAGGCATCGGAATCGATTCTCAATGCGTATCCGGATGCGCGAATACTTGTGCTCACCACGTTCGCCGATGAAAGCTACATCGCCAAGGCGTTGGAAATCGGCACGAAAGGCTACCTGATCAAACAGGATGTCTCCTCCGTCATCCCCGCAGTGCAGGCCGTCATGGCGGGGCAGGTTGTCATGGGTGCCGAAGTGCTGGGCAAACTGCGCGCCGGAATCCAGCCATCGGCAATGAAGACGCCGCCGGATTCCAGCGACATCGCCGTCGGTGGAATCGCTGAACGTTTCAAGAGCCTCACCGAACGCGAGCGTGAGGTGCTGGACCTGGTGGCCGAAGGATTGGACAATCGTGAGATCGCGGCGCGGCTGTTTCTGAGCGAAGGCACGGTGCGTAATCGCATCAGTGGCATTCTTGCCAAAACCAATATTTCCAATCGCACCAAACTCGCCGTCGAATGGCTTGCCTGCCGTTGACTCGTCGGGTTGATTGGGCTGGCCGGGGTTGATTGCGGACTGTGTTGCGCGTTCGTCCCTAGTGTCTGCGCAGACGGTATGCCTTCCAGACATCGCTGAGCCTTTGCCCGTTCGACGTGCGTTTCCATACAGTGAGTCCCGCAGAGGAGCCTCCGACCGCGCGTGCCGCTGCGGTGGGGGTGGCGTATTCCTTGCCGTCGTCCATGCGTAGTTTGCCTCCCGCGGTGACGGTCGCCACCCAGCGTTCGCCCTTGCGTGGCCGCTCCCATACCAAGGTCTCTCCGGGGATGAGCAGTCCGGCTTCGAGCACTTGGGCGATGCTGACGCGTTTGGAGGTCGGGGAGTGCGCCGCGGTTTTCGCGGTGAGTGTCTCCTCGTTCAGCGTCGACAGGTCCGTGTTGTCGGCGTCATATCGGATGTTCCAATGGTCGGCGATGAGCCGTACGGTCTCGTCCTGTCGGTATTGCAGGGTCTGCGGCGTGCATTCGGCGATGTCGGCGAGCTCGGCGGTCAAGGGGAATCGTTTGGAGCTTGCTGAAAGCAGCATGCGGTCGCGGCGTTGCGCGAAGGTGGCGAGCGGCGCGACCTGGTTTTCGTTGGCTTGGCTGAGTGCCAGATTGCCGATGCGATTGGTCCAATGGTCCCGCACGGATTCCGGCCAGGCGGCGAAATCAGATTTCGCTACAACCTGTTCGGGCAGGATCGGCAGGGCTTTGAGGCTACGTGGGCGGATGATACGGTGGCCGGCCTTCTGTTCGTTGGCTCGGATGAGCAGAAGTTTCTTCATGGCGGGACTGGTTTGCAGTTCGCCGCGCAGATGCGCGAGCGCCGACCTTCGATCCTCGTCGGTGATGAGGAAGCCGCGGATTTGCTGGAGGGTGTGTCCTTTGTCGAGGTCGCGTATGGCGCTGGCGGCGCGGGTCCGTCTTGCGAGGGGGCTTTGCCTGTTGAGGCTGTCGACGCCGGTGACGCGTTCGAGCGCGCTGAGCACGTCGTGGAGCCTGTCGATGTCGTGCAGTTGGAGTTTCTCGTCGCGTTTGTCCGTGGTGACGTTGTCGGGCGCGTGGAATCCTGGGGTGGCGAACACTTGGGCGTTGGCGCTGCCGAGGTTGCGGATGGAGTTGACCAGCGCCCACATGGCCACGGGTTTCCAGTCAGTGGTCTGGTAGTCGGCGAGCGAGACGAGCAGGGCCACGATGCCATCGGGCAGATTGGCGTCGGTCGGACGGCTGAGGATGAGCCACGCGTTGGCGTAGGGGGCGAGTAGGTCGTCGATGAAGGAGATCACGTTCTGCTGTTTCACGTAGGGTTTGAGCACGTCCTTGCGGAATTCCTCAAGCAGCTGCGTGCAGACGGCCTTGTGCGAGACAATCAGATGCAGGTCGGCGAAGAATTCCTCGAGCGTGTGCGCGTCGTCGCCGAGCGGATCCATGATGTCGTCCCATCGGGTGGCGTAGGCGTTGCGTGCGGCCGGGGATATTTCCGCTATGGTCTTCGCTTTGAACACGTCGGATGCGGTCAGTGGAACGCCGCGCATGTTCATCACGTCGAAGATACGGTGCGCGCCGGCGAGGTCATCGGTGGTGACGATGACGAGGGTGACGCCGTTGACCAGGTATGAGGCGAACCTGCGGCGGTCCTTGGTTTCCATGGCGGCGAGCGCGTCGAATACCCGTCGGGTGTTGATGGCGATGTTGCGTTGCGCGTGGGAGGCTATGTCGTTGTCTCTCAGGTCGAACAGGCCTTCCAGATCGCCTTCCTGCACGTACATGCGGAAGAAGTCGGTGTCGCGTTCGCGTAGTCTGAGCCGTGGCTCGGCTTTGATGCCGCGTAGTTTGTCTCCCGGTTCCAGGATGAGGTCGTTGAGGCTGTCGATGAGGTCGGGGTCGTCCTCCAGTTCGCGCAGTACGGAGATGATGATCGACAGGGAGATGAGGCGTTGCTGTCCGTCGATGACCTGGTATTGGGTGGGGCCGTCCTTGACGAGGATGAGTGATCCGAGGAAGTAGGGCGTGTCCGGGTCGGCACAGGCGTCCTGCAGGTCGTTGACGAGCTGTTCTATGTTCTCCGCTTGCCAGGTGTATGCGCGTTGGAATGAGGGGATGGTGAACTGGTAGTCGGAGGTGAACACCTTGCCCAAGGGTTTTTCCGTCGCGCTGATTGCCATTTCGACCGCCGTTCCTCGTTGATAACGTTTGCGCCTTGTTCGCGGCGCATCACCTCCACTTTATGATAGGGGGTGCCCTGGCATTTTTACGGCCGTAGTCTCGGACGCTGGCTTTGTTCGTGTCTTCGCGTCACAGCCGTTCCGGCAGATCCGCGCGTTCCACGAGTCTCGCCATCTGCACGCGTCCCATGCGCAATCTGTCCGCGGCCGAGGAGATATGCGCCTTGACGGTACGTTCTGAGATGAACATGCGTTCCGCGATTTCGGCATTGGTGAATCCGTCGGCTGCGAGAACCACCGCCTCACGTTCTCGTTCGGGCAACGCGTCCAGCATGGCGCGGGCCTCATCGCGGCGTGATTGCGGCTGCTGCGCGCCGAGATCGCTGATGAGTTGCCGTTGGCTGGCCGGATTGAATTGGGGCAGTCCGTCGCATACGGCCGTGACGCGGCGGATGATGTCCTCCGGCGCGTCGGTTTTGGAGACGAAGCCTTCGGCTCCGGCCTCGACGGCCCGTTCCACGGTTCTATTCGGGCTCAGGGACGTCAGTATCAGCACGTGCGGCGGGCGGGGCAGCGCGCGCAGTCTTCGCGTCGTTTCGATGCCGTCCATGCCTGGCATGGCGATATCCATCAGGACCACATCGGGATGTGTTTTTTCGGTCTCGTCGATTGCTTGGCATCCATCGGTGCAGGTGAAGACGACATTGAGCCCGCCATTGGAGTAGTCTTCGAGAATCAGCCGCATGGCTTGGCATATCATCGGATCGTCATCGATCACGCCGACTGTCGTCGGCTTGTCGTCCCTGCTCTCTTCGCTGCTCACTCAACCCATGGTAGCCGCACGTCCATGTGGAACGTGTGTCGTGAGTCAAAACCGAACCGGCATGTTCCGCCGGCCTGTCGCACGCGTTCCGCCAGTCCAGGCAATCCGGCGCCGGTCCGGACCGTCTTCGTGGAATTTTCCTCCGGTGGTGTGACGTCGGACGTGACCGTCGGATTGGAGACGTGCGCGTGCACGCCCTGGGACGGGTTCACGGTAAGTTCCAACGATACCGGCGTGTTCGGCGCGTGACGGCTCGCGTTGGTCAGTCCCTCCTGAAGGGCGCGGTATGCGATTTTGCCGGTTTCCTTGCTGAGCCGTCCCAGTTGCTGGATGTCGATCCATGTGTCGAGCCGCATACCGGCCGCGCGTGCGTCGCCGATGAGCGTTTCCAAGGATTCGCGAGTCAATGAGGTCTCATCGGATGGAGCCAGCTGCTCCCGTGCCTGTTCCGGATGCCGCAGCATGTCGATGACGCTGTGCGCCTCATCCAATGCTCCCGCGGCCTGTTTTCTGATCTCATCCGTCTTGTCCGCGATCCGTTCGGCTTGTTCGGCCAGCCGTCCGGCATCCACGGCGTTTGCCTCGGCGGCGAGTTTTTTCGATTCGGCCTGCAGCGCACCCGCATTCAACGCCAGTAGGGAGAGGGAATGGGCAAGCGTGTCATGCGCCTCGGCCGCTATCGCATCGGCAAGCTGCTGGCTGTCGATGGTGGTCCTAAGCTGTGCCGCCCGCGCGTCCGCCGCGTCCGCCTTGGCCGAAGCCAGTGTTGCCAGAGCTCGCGATCGGATGTGCAATCCCGCCAGAGTCGCGATGGTCAGTTCAAGCAATGCCGCCACTACCGCGGTGATGACGATGGTGCGTTCGTCGGCGAGCATGACCAGATCGGTGCCGTATTGGCTGCCGGTGTTCGGCTTGACGAACACCATATGCCATAGCGACGCTTCCGGCGGTTGCGTCGCGTCGCGCACTTGAGAGACGATGGCGACGATTCCCCCTGCCGTGATTGCGCGGATGCTCATCCGCGCATCGTTGCGCCGGGCCAGCAAGGCGGCCAATGCCATCAATTCGATGGCGGGATCATAGGGGAGGAGCAGAACGGCGATGCAGGCGGCGACGAACGTGGCGCGCGGGTAACGGGAACGGCCGAGTAGCAGGAATCCCGCCGCGAACGACAGCAGCGTGCAGAACACCATCCACGCATATGCGGCGGAATCCTGGTCGAATCGTTGCGCGGCAAACGCGGTCTGCGCCATGCACATGAAATCCGAGCAGACCACCATCACCGCGGTGCACCAGGTTTTGGTGCGTACCGGCACATCGATTGCGTCTGGTGCGTTCGTCGTCTCGCTCATGGTCCCCATTATCGGCCCCACACGGAGAATACGCCATTGTTCTTCCGTGCGTTTCCCCTATGCCCCAAAAGGCGGTGTTGAATGTCCTTTCGTCCAATACCGTCGAAGCGCGAAATTCCGTACTCTCGAAAATATCCCAACCGCTTCGAGAAGAAGGAACGATCATGAGTGGTTATATCGCCCCGCAACAGCCCATCCAACCCCAGGCCCCAATGCAGCCTGTCCAGCCGACGGTGAAGGCGAAAAAGCCTCTGTACAAGCGTGTGTGGTTCTGGATAATTGTCGTGGTGGCGATACTGGTAGTTGCCGGAACCATGGGAGGCAACGGATCGTCGGCGGATGGAGTCAAGACAACGACGGCCACGCAGTCCCAACAGACGACGGATACGAAGAAGGACGAGCAGAAGAAGCAGGAGGATTCGGTTCCTCCGGAATACAAGTCGGCTCTTCGCCAAGCCGACACCTATGCCAACATCATGCATATGTCCAAGGCTGGTCTGTTGAAGCAGCTGACCAGCGAATACGGCGGGAAGTTCTCGCAGGAAGCGGCCCAATACGCTGTCGACAACGTCCAGACCGACTGGAATGCCAACGCGCTCGCCAAGGCGAAGTCTTATCAAGAGAATATGGCCATGTCGCCCGAGGCGATTCATGACCAGCTGACCAGCGAATACGGAGATCAGTTCACTCAGGAGGAAGCTGATTACGCCATCCAGCATTTGAACGATTGACGAGATGGTGCCGGCGGCCGTATGTCCGGCACCTTTTCGGGGCTTTCATGAAACGGTCAGAAAAATGCCGTACTATGGTGCGTAATCGAGTTAAGGAGCGATTATGACATTCGGTCAGCAGCCCCAGGGCAACAGCGCCAATGGATTCAACGGCCAGCCGTATGGCCAGAACCAGTACAACCAGAATTCGTACGTCCAGAACCAGTATCAGTATGCGCCGCAAGGGGCCTATGCGCAGTCCGTGCCGGCCCAGGCAACCTATTCCTATGAGCACGCCGAACGAGTTTCCGTCACCCGCGCCTATGGTGAGATGACCATCGGCCTGCTCGTCACCGCCGTGGTGGCCATCCTCACCCAGGTCACCGGTGCCTACATCGCCCTCATCCAGGCTCTTGGTGTCATCGGCGTGTGGGCGCCGCTCGTCGTCGAAGTCGTGCTCGCCATCTATCTCGCCGCGCGCATCGAGAAAATCACTCCGACCACCGCTCGTGTCATGTTCTATGTGTACGCCGCGATCATGGGCTTCTCGCTGAGCACCATCTTCATGGCATACGATCTCGGCACCATCGGCATCTCGCTGGCCCTGTGCGCGGGCTTCTTCTTCGCGCTGACCATGCTCGGCATGACCACCAAGGTCAATGTGCTCAAGGCTGGACCGGTTCTGATGGTTGGTCTTATCGTGCTGATCGTCGCCGAGGTGCTGCTCATGATCTTCGCCCCCGGACAGACCACTTTGATGCTGGTCTCCGCCATCGGACTCGTGCTGTTCGCCGGCATGACCGTCTACGATGCCCAGTCCACCCGCGCGCTGTTCGCCCAGTATGCGGGCCAGGGCGAGGAGATGATCAAGAAGGTCTCCATCATCTGCGCGCTGAACCTGTATTTGGACTTCGTGAACATCTTCCTGTATGTCCTTCAGCTTCTGGGAGATAGGGACTGATTCCGCACTTGTGGACGCGGCATTTGTGCCCATTCATCCAAGGCCTGACCAGAATATGGTCAGGCCTTTTCGTATGCAAGAAGCTCGCCGTAGGGTAGTGGCTCATGCGGAGGAAAGAGATAGGCGGCATGGCCTGCCTGGTGTTGACGGCCATGATCTGGGGGTTCGCGTTCGTATCCCAAGTGCAGGGCATGACATCCATGAGCCCCCTGTTCTTTGGTGCCACACGATTCACGTTGGGGGCATTGTCGCTGGTGTCGCTGCTTTGGTTCCGTCGCGGCACCATAACCGAGCAGGAGCGGCGCCGTCGTGAATCGCAGGAGAATCCGACCATCACACTTGGCGACGGCAGAATCGTGGCCATGCCGAAATGGACGGGCAATCCCGTGGTCGTCAGCATCATATGCGGCATCGTGCTGTTCACCGCCAGCACCGTCCAACAGTACGGCGTGCTCTATTCCGGATCAGCCGGACGTTCCGGCTTCATCACGGCGCTGTACATCGTCATGACGCCGCTGCTCGCCTTCCTCACCCTGCGCCGCCGCGTGACGGCGAACGTCATCGTCAGCGTCGCCATCGCCGTGGTCGGCTTCTATCTGCTGTGCATCACCAACGGCTTCGGATCGATAACTCTCGCCGATGTGGTGCTGCTGTTCACCGCCGTGCTGTTCGCCGGGCACATCCTCGTGATTGACACGTTCGGACGGCATATGGATCCGATTCTGCTGTCTTTCGGACAGATCTCCACCACCGCGGTCCTCAGCTGGATAGGCTCCCTGTTCGAAGGCTCCGTCGATTGGGCCGGCGCGATGCAGAGCTGGTTCCCGATCGTATACGCGGGCGTGGGCTCGGCGGGCGTGGCCTACACGCTGCAGGTGATAGGACAGCAGCTCGTGCCGCCATCCCGCGCCGCGGTGATCATGTCGCTGGAATCGTTCTTCTCCGCGGTGGGTGGCGCGCTGCTGCTCGGAGAGGTCATGACCGCGCGCGGCTACGTCGGATGCGCGTTGATCTTCGCCGGAACCATACTCGCGCAGATTCCGGTGAAGGTGCCGAAGCTCCTCAGACGCGAATGACGGGGCGGGGCGGCCCCAAGGAGCGTCAGCTCGTCTGCGGAGCCTCGCCCGCCTGAGGCGCGCTGTTGATGTCGCGGTGGATGTTCTGCATCTGCGTCTCGATGTTCTGTAGACTGCGCGCACAGTCGAGCAACGTCTGGGAATGCTCGGCGAGCTTCGCGTCCGGCAGATCGGTCTTGTATCGAAGCGCATGCTCCAGACTCGCCCAGTAATCCATGGCGATGGTGCGCAGCTGCACCTCCACCGGCGTGTAATGCGGGCCGGAGGAAAGGAACACCGGCACCGCGTAGATGACATGCAGCGACCGGTACCCGTTCTGCTTCGGATTCTTGATGTAGTCCTTGACCCGCAGCACCTGGATGTCGCTCTGAGCCGACAGATAGTTCGCCACGGAATACACGTCGTCGCGATAGTTGCAGATCACGCGGACGCCTGCGACGTCGAACAGGTTGTCCTTGATCGCGTCGACGGTCAGCGGAAGATTCCGCCGCTGCAGTTTGCCGATGATCGAATTGATCGATTTGAGACGACGTTCCATATGATGGATCGGATTATGGGAGAAGCGGACCTGGAACTCCGAATCGAGGATTTCCAGTTTTGTGCTTATTTCGTACATCGCGCCCTCATACACCTGCATCTGGTCGATGAACTCGGTGATCTGCTCAGGGGCGAGAGGACCCTGCCCGAGGTCGATGTTCTTCAGATGCGTCTGCAATTCCGTGGTGTTGATGCGGTTCTGTCTATCAAGTATCACAGGAGAACAGTGTACCTTTCCGCGTGTCGCGAAACTGGACGTGCGCTGTGAACGAGCCCCGCGTAACGGGTGTTTCCTGGGTGCGGGGCTTTCCGAAACGCCTGTGCCGCCCTGCCGATAGCATGGTTTCTTATGAACGAAGACATGATGACCGAGGCGGAGCGCGCCTCGAAGCTGGCCGAGCCGGCCGGGAACGGCACTTCCACGCGAGGCAAGGGCGTGTTCTACGTGCATACGCTCGGATGCCAGATGAACGTGCACGATTCCGAACGCATCGCCGGCGTGCTCGAGGCCGACGGCTACGTGCCCGCCACCGAGGAACAGTATCTCGACCATGATGTCGATCTGATCGTCATGAACACCTGCGCGGTGCGTGAGAACGCCGCCGAGCGCATGTACGGCACCATCGGACTATGGGCGGAGATGAAAAGGGAGCGGCCGAATCTGCAGATCGCCGTTGGCGGCTGCATGGCCCAGCTCGACCGTGAGAAGATCGCAAAGAAGGCCCCTTGGGTCGATGCCGTGTTCGGCACCAAGAACATTGGGTCCCTGCCGCAGCTGCTCGACCAGGCCCGCATCGAAGGACACGCGCAGGTGAAGGTCAAGGAGGAACTCAACTACTTCCCGAGCCAGCTGCCTACGGACCGTGCGTCGAAGGTGTCGAGTTGGGTGTCCATCTCCGTCGGGTGCAACAACACCTGCACCTTCTGCATCGTGCCCACCACCCGAGGCAAGGAGCATGACCGCCGTCCGGGCGACATCCTCGCCGAGATCCGCCAATGCGTCGATGAGGGGGCCAAGGAGGTCACGCTGCTTGGGCAGAACGTGAACTCCTTCGGTTACGGCATCGGCGACCGTTTCGCCTTCTCCAAGCTGTTGCGCGCCTGCGGCAAGATCGAAGGATTGGAACGAGTGCGATTCACCTCGCCACATCCGGCCGCCTTCACCGATGACGTGATCGCCGCGATGGCCGAGACGCCGAACGTCATGCATCAGCTGCATTTCCCGTTGCAGTCGGGTTCCGATCGGATTCTGCGGGCGATGCGCCGCTCATACCGTTCCGCCAAATTCCTTGACATTCTGCGCAAGATCCGTGAGGCCATGCCCGACGCGCAGATCTCCACCGACATCATTGTCGGCTTCCCGGGCGAGACGGAGGAGGATTTTCAGGAGACGCTTCGCGTGGTGGAGGAGGCCCGGTTCGCCTCCGCGTTCACCTTCATCTATTCCCCTCGCCCCGGCACGCCGGCCGCGTCGATGGAACAGTTGCCGCACGACGTGGTACAGGATCGTTTCGAACGGCTCGTCGCCTTGCAGGAGCGCATCACTGAGGAGAACCTCAAAACCTTCGAAGGACGTGACGTCGAGGTGATGGTCACCGGCGCGTCCGGCAAAAAGGATGCCGCCACCCACCGTGTCACCGGCCGCGAGAAGACCGGCGTGCTGGTCCATGTCGGCGTTCCGGAAGGCGAGCCGACACCGCAGGTCGGCGATTTCGTGACCGCCACCGTCACGCATGCCGGCCGTCACAACCTCATC
Organism: Bifidobacterium sp.; assembly: GCF_050874245.1. Taxonomy (GTDB): domain Bacteria; phylum Actinomycetota; class Actinomycetes; order Actinomycetales; family Bifidobacteriaceae; genus Bifidobacterium. Next base: position 52,934 of record NZ_JBNMKH010000003.1, read on the forward strand.
GCCGACCCTGATCCGAAAGCGGGGCAGACCTATGCCGTCCGACACTGAGCGGATTTCTGAGCAAACGGAACGGAACGGCGGACGCAAGGTCGTCTCCATCGTCGGACCCACCGCGTCCGGCAAGACGGGACTTGGCATCGCCATCGCCAAAGCGCTGGCGGCCAAAGGCGAACGGGCGGAGATCATCAACGCCGACGCCTACCAGATGTACAAGGGCATGGACATCGGCACCGCCAAGGCAAGCCCCGAGGAACAGGCCGAGGTCAAGCATCACCTCATCGACATCATCGAGCCGGATGATGCCATGTCCGTGGCGCGTTTCCAAGAATTGGCCCGCGACAAAATCGCCGAATTGCATGACAGGGGAGTGCGTCCGATTCTGGTGGGCGGCTCCGGTCTCTATGCCCGTGCCGCCATCGACGACATCTCCTTTCCCGGCACCGATCCCGAGGTGCGCAAGCGTCTCGAGGAGCGGGAGAAGACCGAGGGGGCCGGCGCGCTGTTCGACGAGCTCAAGGCGAAGGATCCCGAAGCCGCCGCGCGTATGGATCCGCACAATCCGCGTCGCACTATCCGCGCCTTGGAGGTCATCGAGGTGACGGGCCGGCCATATTCGGCCAGCCTGCCGCATTACCGGTACGTGATCCCCACCGTGCAGATCGGCCTCGACCTGCCACGTGAGGAACTCGATCGCCGCATCGATGTCAGAACCAAACACATGCTGGAAAACGGTTTCGTTGAGGAAGTGGAACGTATCCGGCCCAGACTCGGCATCACCGCGGGCAAGGCGCTCGGATACCAACAGGTGATCGACTATCTGGACGGCCTGTGCGACCTGAACGACACCTTCATGAGCATCGCGCAGAAGACCAAGCGTCTTGCACGCAAGCAAATGGGATGGTTCGGCCGCGACCCCCGCATCCACTGGCTGCAGGCGCTCAATCCCGCATTGCTCGACAACGCCATGGCAATCATCGAGCATGCGGACGCAGGCGACTATGACGCCATCGACGCCCAGGCCGACGCCTACACGCAGCATCATCTCGGCGATATCTCATAATCGGAACGCCGACGCCATACGAGCATGCGCGAATCCGTCGGCGATACAAGAAAATGTCGTGCCATGGCGGTGCCCATGGGTAAAATCATGTCTGTTATGGCACGAACAGCATCTTCCACCCCGAAATCAAGCGGCAAGTCAAACGGCAAGGGATCCGCAGGTAAATCGCGTTCCGGCGATACCAAGGTCATGGACGAGACCGAACCGTCGGCGATGGCGGTCATACTGCGCAAATACCGCCGCGACATCGCATGTTTCATCATGGCCATTCTCGCGGTGCTGTTTTGCGCATCCGAATGGTTCCGGGTCCAAGGCGCCTTCGGCCAGGTGTTGCACGCCATGGCATCGGGACTGTTCGGCCTGACCAGTGTGATTCTGCCGGTCTTCCTCGCGCTTGTGGTGTTCAGCCTGATGCGCAAAACCCAGAACCGGAACGAGAACCTCCATATGGCGCTCGGATGGCTCATGATTCTATGGTCCGTCTGCTCGATTCTCGACGCGGCCATCGCCTCCGATTCCACGACTTTCGACATGGCTTTGCTGCAGCGCGCCGGAGGATTGCTCGGCTATGTGCTGGGATGTCCGTTGGCATGGGGACTTTCCAAAGGTTTTTCGATCGCGATTTTCGTGGTCGTCATCCTTTTCGCACTGCTGCTGATCACCCATACGCGCGTCACGCAGATTCCCGACAAGGTGGGGACGTTGGCATCGAGGTTCTTAGGCACGTCGAAGCAACGTGATGACACCGTCGACGAGACGGAGCAATTCCCCAACGAAGTGCGTGTCGGCGATACGACGCTCGCTTTCGCCGAAGGGGTCCCGTCGCATGACGGCACTGATGAGAATGATGACGACGTCAAACCGGGTCTGTTCGCCCGTATGAGGCAACGGCTTTCGTCCCGCAAAGCCAAGCATGATGAGGACGGCGATCTCGATCATTACGCCGGCGACGAAGCGTTCCTTAACGCGGCCGATCGCCATGGGCAGATTGCGGAAACCATGGTGGACGATTCCGGACGACGCGACACGTCGCCGCGGAGCATATCCTC
>NZ_JBNMKH010000004.1:0-51252 GCF_050874245.1 Bifidobacterium sp.
ATACCACGCAGGCCACCACGCATTCGATGATGGCATGGCTATAGAATTCCGCCTCACCATGCGGCAGACTCATGATGATCTGCCCACCGTACCAGCCGGCCAACGCCGCGCCCGCAAGTCCGAGCGCTTTGCAGGCCACCAGCGTGCCGAACGCCTTCTGCGGGTCCAATGGCTTGAGCTGCGCGCGTTTGACGGGATCTTTGGTCGTGTATTTATGAATCTGCAGAGCCATGTACAACACCACACCGCCCAACACGGCCAGCACCACCGGCACGATCCAGGGTGCGCCAACCAACGGCAGGCCTGAAATCTCGCCGTATTTCGACAATCCCATGCCGGCCAGCACGCCAAGCGCGGCCGCAAGGACGAATGACCACCAAGGGGTTCTGCGTGCTCTCATAGCGTGTCTCCGATAATCCAATTGTCGGTCAGCATGCCCACTTGCGCGGCGTCCGGAGCCATCGCCAGCAGGAACGCGACCGGATCCCTGCCGAGTTTCGCGTCCGGATCCATGTCGAACCATGGGGCGAGCACGGCCGCATGCTCACGTGCGGACGGCCACGGCACCATGCAATCAGGTTCGTTGCGGACCACGCCTTCCATGTCCACAAGGTCGAGGTCGAGGTCATCCGAAATGGAGGATGACACCGATTCCAACGCACCGATAAGTTCACGCGCGTCCATGCGCGTGGAAATCTGCATGACGGCGGCCATTTTGTCCGGATAGTCGTCGACCTGGCTGACATGGTACAGCGGCGAAATACCTTCCACCTGGTTGCCGGGAAGCGCGTCGATGGCCACGATCGCCTGACGGAACTGGTGTTCCGCATCGGTTGAAACGCTATCCAGGGAAATGACCGCTCGACGGGATGCCGGTCCCGGTTTCGCCGCGGCCGCAGCGGCTGCTTTGGAGGCCGCCGTACCTTCCGGAAGTTCAATGGAATCAATGGATTCAACAGAATCGGCATCGTCAATCGCATCAACGTCATCTGCAGACGTCCCAATGTCGGAATCGCGAACTATGGGATCCTGAGCTCCGGCAACCATCCAATCGTCCGCGATCTCATCGATATGGTCGCGGTCGGACGTTTCGTGCAGCAGTTGCGCCACGGAACCGGCGTGCGCTCCCCCGAGTTCTGCGTCCGGTTCAAGCGCAAGCCACGGCCCCAATACGAAAGCCCGCTGCCATGCGCGCGGATGCGGCAACGTCAGGTCGGGGTCGGCGCTTTCCTGCCCGTCAAAGTCGATGATGTCCAAATCGAGCGTGCGCGACGTCCAATGGTCGGTGCGCACGCGACCATGCGAGGCTTCGATGCGCTGCAAACCGGCCAGCAGTTCGGCGGCCGAAAGCCTGGTATCCACGGACACGACCGCATTGCGGAATTCCGCAGTACCTTCCGGCATGCCCCATGCGTCGGTCCGATAGAGCGGCGACACCCCCGTCACCTGCGTGGAGGGAAGCCCATCAATGCACCGAACGGCGTCACGCAAGGTGGCGGTCACATCGCCCTGATTGCCTCCCATGGCGATGATGGCATGATGCACCTGCCCATGTTCCGACGACCGCTCACGCGATGGACTGCCAACTGTTTCACGGGAACGTTCCACGGTCACGCTGACATCGTCGAACGGCACGGTGATCGGCGCATTCGGCTTATGCACGGTGACCTGCGTGCGGCACACGGCCGGAAAGCCGAGAATCATGCCGACGATACGATTGGCCAGCTTTTCAATCAAATCGACGTGTTCGCCTTCGATGATGGCCACGATGCCTTTGGCGATCGCACCATAGTCGACGGTGTCGTTCAGATCGTCGGAACGGCCGGCGGCAGCGAGGTCGAGGAACAGCGTGGCGTCCACCACGAAGGTCTGGGCCCGCTCATGCTCGAAGTCGAGCACGCCATGTTTGCCCGTCGCGCGGATTCCCGTCAGTCGAATCTGATCCATACCAGCCTTCCTTTGCCGTTCCTACGTTCCGTATTCCTATTATTTCCGCGATTGCGATGTTGTGACTATCTGCGATTCGCACGGTCACGCGTTCGCATACTCGCGCCATGCGTTGCCGACGGCGACCGCGTCGCGGCTTTTCGCCACGTCATGCACGCGCACGGCCCACACGCCATGTTCCGCGCACAGGGCGCTGATGGCCGCAGTGGCGTTGTCTTTTGAGGCCATGTCCGGCTCGGTCACACCGCCGCCGGCAAGCAGCGAGCCGACGAAACGTTTGCGGGACGCGCCGATCAGCACCGGATAGCCAGCCGCGTTGAACCGGTCAAGCGCCGCCAGAATCGGCAGGTTATGCTCCACGCCCGGCTTGGAGAAGCCCAGGCCCGGGTCGATGATGACCTGTTCGGCCTGCACCCCGGCTTCAAGCACCGCATCCACCTGACGCATCAGCTCGTCATACACGTCATTCACCACGCCATGCTCGTAGCGGGAGGTGTCGGCGTCCGGCACATTGCCCGCGGCGCCGGCAAGCCAGCCACGCCAATGCTGCACGATGTACAGGCAGTCGGAATGGTCGGCCACCACATGCGGCAGTTCGCGGTCCAACTGGCCGCCGGACACGTCGTTGATGATCTGCGCGCCATGTTCGAGCGCGGCCAACGCCACCGAAGCGCGCGTGGTGTCGATGGACAGCACCGCCCCTTCGGGAATCAGCGCGTCCACAGCGCCCAGCACACGGGCCTTCTCGTCGGCTTCGCTGACGCGTTTGGCTCCCGGACGGGTGGATTCCGCTCCGATGTCGATGATGTCGGCACCGGCTTTCATCATCGCCTCGCCATGGGCTTTGGCCGCCTCCGGAGCAAGCCAGAGGCCGCCGTCGGAGAAGGAATCCTCCGTGATGTTGAGCACGCCCATCACCAACGTGCTCTGGCTATCATGAATCGCCTTCATATCAATCGCCATCGGTTTTCTTCCTTCATTCATTCCGTTCTTCCGTTCGGTTCTGTCCGATTCCGCCCGGTAAAGCGCACTTACGAATGGTTCGACAGAATCAGGCTCATCGCCTCGGCCCGCGTAGTGGCGTCGCGCATGCATCCGCGGACCGCCGAGGTGACGGTGCGGGATTGTGCCTTCTTCACGCCGCGCATGGCCATGCACATGTGGTCGCATTCGGTGACCACGATCACGCCACGTGCATCGATGCCTTCCATCAACGCGTCGGCCACCTGCTGGGTGAGGCGTTCCTGCACCTGGGGCCGACGGGCGTACAGTTCCACGAGTCGGGCCAGTTTGCTCAGACCAGCCACCTGGCCATTGGATGGGATGTACCCGACGTGGGCCACGCCATGGAACGGCAGCAAATGGTGCTCACATACGGAGAACAGTTCGATGTCACGCACCAGCACCATTTCGTCGGTATCCACCTTGAAACGTGTTTTGAGCACTTCCTCCGGCCCGTGTCCAAGGCCGGCGAACAGTTCCTTGCATGCCCGTCCGATGCGGTCGGGAGTTTCCAGCAGTCCCTCACGATCGGGGTCCTCGCCGATGGACTTCAAGAACAGGCGCACGGCCTGGCGCACGCCTTCCTCGTCATAGCCGACAGGCCCGGCCGCATGGGCGGCACGGGCCTTGTCGTCGAGGAGGGTATCGAAATCGGTATCGCTCATCAGTTGGTCAATCCTGCGCTTTTCTTCAGGTTCTCGGGAATCGGGACCGGTGGAATGTCGGAGTCCGGACGCTTGTCGTCGCTCAGCCAGACCTCGCGCTTCGGCGCCTTCTTGATGTTGGCGAAGATCGCTGCGAGCTCCTTCTCGTTGAGCGTCTCCTTGACGAGCAACTGACGTACCAGCTCGTCAAGGATGTCACGGTTCTCGTTGATGACGTTCCAAGCCTCGGTATGCGCCGTCTCCACAAGCTTGAGCACTTCCTCGTCGATGATTTCGGCGGTGCGCGCGGAATACTTGTGGGTCAGGGCGCCAAGATCGCTCTGCTCGTCGTCGGACCACTTGATGGCGCCGAGCTTCTCGGAGAAGCCATAATCGAGCACCATCTGGCGGGCGATCTTCGTGGCCTTTTCGATGTCGTTGGACGCGCCGGTGGTCGGATCGTGGAACACGACCTCTTCGGCGGTACGTCCGCCCATGGCGTAGGCCATCTGGTCGAGCAGCTGGTTGCGGGACATGGAATAGCGGTCCTCGGTCGGCATCACGGCGGTGTAGCCGAGCGCGCGGCCACGCGGCAGAATCGTCACCTTGGTCACCGGATCGGTGTCGTTCATGGCGGCGGCCACCAGCGCATGACCACCCTCGTGGTACGCGGTGTTGCGCAACTCGTCGAGCGCCATGCCCTTGGAGCGACGCTTCGGGCCGGCCTGGACGCGGTCGATGGCCTCGTCGATGGCACGGTTGTCGATGAGCTGGGCGCCGGCACGGGCGCACAGCAGCGCGGCCTCGTTGAGCACGTTGGCAAGGTCGGCGCCGGTGAAACCAGGCGTACGTACGGCGATCATGTGCAGATCGACGTCCGGCACGAACGGCTTGCCTTTGGCATGCACCTTCAAAATCGCCTCACGGCCTTCAAGATCAGGCGCTTCGACGGCCACCTGGCGATCGAAACGGCCGGGGCGCAGCAATGCCGGATCAAGCACGTCCGGACGATTGGTGGCCGCGATGATGATGAGGTTCGTGTCGTTGTCGAAGCCGTCCATTTCGACCAGCAGCTGGTTCAGCGTCTGCTCACGCTCGTCATGGCCGCCGCTCATACCGGAACCGCCGCGCTTGCGGCCGACGGCATCGATCTCATCAATGAAGATGATGGCCGGAGCGTTCTTCTTGGCCTCGTCGAACAGGTCACGCACTCGGGACGCGCCAAGGCCCACGAACATCTCCACGAAGTCGGAGCCGGCCATGGAATAGAACGGCACGCCGGCCTCACCTGCGATGGCTCGTGCCAGCAACGTCTTACCGGTTCCAGGAGGGCCGTACAGCAGCACACCTCGCGGAATGCGGGCTCCCAATGCCTTGTAGCGGGACGGATCTTTGAGGAAGTCCTTGATCTCCTCGACCTCCTGCACGGCCGCGTCCTCGCCGGCCACGTCGGAGAACTTAGTGGTCGGGGTCTGGCCGTCAAGCAGCTTGCCGCTGTTCTTCTTGCCTCCCATACCGAGCATGCCGCCAGCGCCGCCCATGCGGCTCATCAGGAACCAGAACAGGCCGAAGATGATGAGGAACGGCAGCAGCGAGGTCAGCAGATACGTCCAGATGCTGGTCTGCTGCATGCTGGCAGTCCAGCCCTTGGCCGGATCGGCCTTCTGCACGGCCTTGACCACCGCCGCCGACTGCGCGTACGTGTAGTAGAACTGCACGTTCTTGCCATAGTTCTTCGTACGGCCGGTATCCGGGTCGGTTGCGGAGTAATCGCTCGAAAGCTTGAGCTTGACCTGCTGGGTGTTGTCCACGATCGTCGCGTACTCGACGGTGTTGCCGTTGAGGATCTGCATGCCATCCTTGGTGTCGATGGTCTGCGATCCGGAGCCCGCGAAAATCTGGAACATGGTCACGGCGAGCAGGGCCACGACCACCACCCACAACCATGGCGACTGCCAGAACGGACGGGGGCCATTGGACTTGTTGCCATCCGCTCCGTTCTTGCCGTTCCTGCCACCGTTGCCGCCGTTGTTGCGGTTGAACGGATTGGTGAACGGGTTGTTGCCACCATTGGGGTTATTGCCTCCGCCACTGCTTGGCGGCTGATTCGGACCAGGGAAACTCAATCCTGACCTCCTTCATAGACTGACGGCTTCAGCACCGCAATCGAATCGAGGTTGCGGTAACGCTCGTCGTAATCCAAGCCGAAACCGACCACGAATTCATCGGGAATCTCACGTCCCTTGTATTTCACATCCACGTCGACCGTACGACGTGCCGGCTTCTCCAGAAGCGCAAAAACCTCCACGGAAGCCGCACCACGACGCTTGAGCTCGTCGACCAGCCAAGCCAGTGTGAAGCCGGAATCGATAATGTCCTCGACAATCAGCACATGGCGGCCACGCACGTCGGTGGACAGGTCCTGCCGGACGGTGATCTTTCCGCTCGACTCGGTGCCGGAGCCGTAGCTGGACAGGCTCATGAAATCCATCTCAGCGGGAATGCTCATGGCCTGGGAGAACGCCGCGAGCGTGTTCACAGCCCCCTTAAGCACGCAGACCAACAACGGGTCCTTGCCACGGTAGTCTTCACTGGCCTGGGCCGCGGCGCGGTTGATGATGTCGGCAATCTCTTCTTTGCTGATCAGCTCGTGATCAATGTCTTCTTGTACGTCAGCGATTCGCATGCCCACCATCTTGACACATGCGAATGACGTGTTTCTGGCTATATGCTGAATATCCGCTGAGAAGATTCACACACGTCGCGTCATAACCGCGGCAGGCCGGCCACAAACTTGTCGATGGCCGATTTCGCCGCGGAAAGATCGGTGGGATTGTTGACGATCACCGCGAAGGACAATGCTCCGCCGTTGATCCGCGACACATTGCCCGTCATGGAGGTCACATCGCCCAGGCTGCCGGTCTTCGCGCGGATCAGGCCGGCCTCGCTGGCGTCAAGCAGACGGTTCGCCGCAGTGCCGACGAATCCGGCGATGGACAGGCCTTCCGCGGCCGCAGCACCCGAACCGGCGGTCAGATTGCGCCGCTGTACCTCGAGCAGCGTGCGGGCCGTGAGTTTGGAATCCTCGGTAAGGCCGGAGCAATTGCGCATATCAAGCCCCTGCGTGGAGATTCCCTCGCGTTCAAGTACCGACTTGACGGCCCGCACCGCGCCCTCCGGAGAATTGTCGGCGCCGGTCTTCAAGGCCAGCAATCTGCCGAACTCCTCGGCGAGCGAATTATCGGAATGCCGTAGGGTGAACGCCATGACCTCGCTCAGCGAGGCGGAACGCACACTGGCGAGCGGACTGGTGGACTGCGGCGCGGTCCCCTGTTCCACGGAACCCTGCACCGTGATGCCCTGCTCGGCGAGCCGCTGGACGAACACCGAAGCGGCATCGGCCGCCGGATGCATGCTCAGCGCCGGATACGAAGTGAACTGATCCGGATCGGAAGGCTTCGCGCCGTTCCAGTTCCTGCCGCCGTCCACCGCCATGGAAGAGGACGGCGCATAGTACACGTGATCGGTATCGAGTTCCGCGATACCCTGTGGCCAGCGGTTCTCCCCGAACAGGGAATCGTCATACATCAAAGTCACGGCAGTGATGCCGCGCTGCCTCAACGCCTGGGCGGTATCCGCGGCGAGTGTGCCAAGTCCGGCGCGCCCGTTGACATGGTTCGAATCGGACAGGCCCGCGCCGAGCAGCATGTCGCCGTTGCCTTTGAGCACCAGACGCGCGGTACCGTCCTGCACCTGTTCCAGATAGGTCTGCGTATCCAAGGTGGATCCCATGTCAAGCTCGCTGGCGGCAGCGTACGCGGTCAGCGTCTTCATGGTGGACGCGGGCGTGCGTGGCGTGTCGATGTTCCGTTCGGCGACCACCTTGCCGGAAGCGTCCGCGATGGCGATCGAATAATCGCCGCCGAAACCGTCCGCAGCTGACGAGAAGGCACCGATCAGCGCGTTTGCCGCGGAGGCGTCGATATTGGAGGAACCAAGATCCGAGACCACGTCCGCAGCTTCGATCGATTGCTTCGCGGCCGCTACCGTCGGACGATCGACCTGACGCATCGTGAGGACGCCCGGAACCACATCGCAGATATCGGCCACGACATAGCCGACACACAACACGGCAGTGACCACGACGGAAACCGCCACGGTCACCGTCCTACGGCGCCGGACTGCACGATAACCGTCGATATCGTCCATAGCCAGAACACACCTTCCTGTCGTAATCCCCTTTTCCGCGGCTGCGCCCACGTCATGCCAAACCATCGCATGGCATGACGGACCGGCACGTCAGCCTTTATGGGCGATGGGCTTCCATTCGGATTTGGCGAAAATCGCCTGGAACGAAATCGGCACGTAGCTCAGCATGTAGATGGGGAAGGCCAGCACGTAGGCGAACAGCTCCTTGTTGGTGGCGCCCACGTGGTCGCGTTCCGCCACGATGGTCAACGCGGCAAGGCCCATCATGCCGACCACCGATGCCACGATGCCAGAGGTCCAGCCGGTCAGCGAATCCAGCTGGCTCTGCCACGTCACGAATCCGCAGGCCGCGAACAGCATGCCCAGCAATATGCGCGCGATGCCGAGCACGGTGAACGGACACAGCAGCAATGTGAAGTCGACGGCGGAGAAATCACGTTCCCTGACCGCGCGTTTGATCAGCGCCGGGCCGTAATAGCGGAACACCTGCAGGAAGCCCTTGCTCCAGCGCAGACGCTGCCGCCAGCTCTGCGCGAAGGTGACGGGCTGCTCGTCGTACAGGATGGCGGTGCCGCAATAGCCGATGCGGTCGCCGTGCAGCACGCTGTCCATGGTGAATTCCAGGTCTTCGGTGAGCAGATGGAACTTCCAGCCGTTGTTGCGGCGCATGATCTCCTGCGAGAACATGAAGCCGGTGCCGCCCACATGGCAGCTGTTGCCGAGCCACATGCGCGAAGCCGACACGAAGCGCGACTCGCGGATGAACCACAGCGCGGAGCCGGACGACACCCAGTTGTCGGACAGGTTCACGGAATTGCGGTAGCTGGTGAGGATCTTGAACCCGGCCTGGAAGCCCTTGTTCATCTCCTCGAGGTAATGCTTGTCGAGTTTGTTGTCCGCGTCGAAGACGAAGAAGGCGTCGTACGGGTCGGACGCGCCGGATTCGTTCATCCGGTCGAGCAGGTAGGTCAGCGCGTAGCCTTTGCCGACCTGTTCCTTGTTGAAGCGTTCGATGACGTGGCATCCCAGATTCCGCGCCACTTCGGCCGTGTTGTCGGTGCAGTTGTCCGCCACCAGCCAGATGTCGACGAGTTCGCTCGGATAGGTCTGCTCGTGCAGGCAATTGATGAGGTTGCCGATGACGTTGGCCTCGTTTCGGGCGGAGATCAGCACCGCGTAGCGTTTGTCCATCGGCGCGTCGGGAAACTTGATCGGCTTGGCGAACAGCGAGATGACGATGCAGACCGCCTGGTACAGCATGCCGGCGCCACCCAGAACGACCAGCACGACATCAAGCACGCTCAGCAATACCATTAACGCCACCTACTTCTCGGATTGTCATCCGGATTGCCATCCGGCTTCCGCGATTGAGCCCCGTCCTCATCCTCGGATCGCGACTCGTCCGCGTCCTCGGTCCCCTGCAACGGTTTGCGTCCGTTTCCGTCCAGCAGATGCTTCGGAATGGCGACGGTCTGCGATTCCTCCGCGTTGCCGTCTCCGTCGGACAGGTTGATATTGTACGCCTGCTCCTGCAGGATTCGCACGTCGTCGGGAATCGGCACATGCGCGCTCGATCCCTGCACGGCGCGCGGTATGGTGTGCAGATGCTCGCTGATGGCTTCGGCGCCCTCCACCAGCTTCGACTTCTTCTCCGGAACCGGATCGTCCATCAACGGGGAATCCACCAGATCGTACCTCTTGGTGTAGGTGCGCAGAATCGTCTGGATCGAAGCGACGATCGGCAGGGCCAGGAACGCGCCGATCGCGCCGAACAGCGAGCTGAACGCCAGCACTGCGAGGAACGCCACCGCGTCGTTGACGTCCATGGTGCGCTGGGAGATCTTCGGCGCGAAGATCAGGTTCTCGATCTGCTGGTAGATGCAGATGAACACCACCACGGCGATCGCCTGCCACAGGCCGCAGCTGCCCCAGGCGAACAGCACCGGCAACGCGCCGCCGATATACGTGCCGAGCATGGGGATGAACTGCGAGACGATGCCGCAGAACAACGCCAACGGCATCCAATACGGCACATGCAGCGCCATCAGGCAGATCGAGGTGAAGAACGCGTTCAGCACGGCGAGAATGGCACGGGAGAACAGGAACGAGGAAATCTGGGTCTGGCTGACGGTCCAGACGAACAGGAAACGGCGCTGCGCGGCCGGCGCCATCCACTGGCAGGCCGAACGGCGCAGTTTCGGACCGGCCGCCGAGATGTAGAACGTGGTCATGATCACCGTCATGAGGTTCAGCAGGAAGGAGAACAGTCCGGATACCGTGCTGACGGCGGTGCCCGCGAAGTCCGTGACCCAGGAGGTCTGGATGTTCTTCAGAATCTCACTGCCGAGGCTGTTGATTTCGGGAAGCTTGAAATCCGTGTATTGCTCCACGAATTCGACGATCTGCCTGTACAGGCCGGGCAGGCCGTTGCACAATGCGATGACCTGCTGCACGAACAGGTTGCCGAACAGGGCGAACATGGCGCACAGGATGATGGCCAGCATGAGCAGCGCGAAGATCGACGCGAACGTGCGCTTCCAGCCATGCTTGACCAGCGGCACCACCACGGGTTCCACGGCAAGCGCCAGGAACAGGGAGACGATGATGTCGATGACAAGATATTCGATTTTCCCCCAGCTGCGCCAGCAGAAGGAGAACAGCACGATGGCGATGGCAATGTACAGCAGCGCCCGCCCCAGCCATTCCGGGGGGCGTCGGGGATCACCCTTCGCGGGGAACAGGGTGCCCAGGTCCCAACGCATCCCGTCGGTGCCGTCGTGTTGCCCGGACGATTCATCCGTGCCTGTCTTCATATGCCGTTCGCTGTCGCTCATGGCTCCTTATTGTAGGCAGACGCCGTGTACGGGCTGGAACCTATCCTTGAAATCATGCTGAACGTTTCAATTGTCATCCCCGCTTGGAATGAACAGGAGCGTATCAACGATTGTCTGCTCAACGCCACCCGGCAGACCGTGATGCCCCATGAGGTGATTGTCGTCGATAACCGTTCCACCGATTCGACCGTCGAAGTGGTCGAGCAGTTCATGAAGGATCATCCGGAGGCTCCGGTGAGGCTACTGCACCAGGATGAGGAACAGGGCCTGATCCCCACGCGCGACTATGGGCTGAATCACGCTACAGGCGATATTCTCGGCCGGTTCGACGCGGATTGCATGATCCGTCCGGATTGGGTGGAGGTCGTTTCCGGCATTTTCACCGAGGATCCGGAAGCGATGGGCGCCACCGGTCCGGTGATGTACTACGATATGCCCAGCCGCCATTTTGGGCTTCGCGGGGACAATTCCACACGCAAGAGGATCTACAAGGCCGATGGCGGCAGCCCGCTGCTGTTCGGCTCCAACATGGCGTTGCGCGCCACCGCTTGGCGGCAGATCGCCGACGAGGTCTGCCGCGACAAGGCCGACGTGATGCATGAGGACATCGACATCTCCCTGCATCTGCTGGGCAAGGATCTGAAAACCGTGTACAGTCCGCGCATGGTCGCGGGCATCAGCGCGCGGCGCATGGACACGTCGCCGTCATCGTTCCTCAACTACATGCGCCGGTTCAAGAACACCTTCAACGCGCATCCGCAGCATTACCGCAAACATCGTCCGGAAATCCTCCTCACCGCGCTGTATCCGGTGATGCATCTGCTGTATCCGGTGTGGCAGAAGGTGCTGGACACCGCGGACATCAATCCGGCCGAAGCCGCTTGGATCAACGAGCAGATGGAGCTGGCGGAGCAGGAGGGCCGCGAATTGTACGACGACACCCCCACTGATGAGGAGTGGAGCGAGAAGCACGAGGAATAGCGCGTTCCGCCAACCATGCGTCCACTGCCGATGACAAAAACGGACGGTGCCGGAAATCTTCGGCACCGTCCGTTTTTCTTGTCCTTTCCGCGATTTCCCTACCGCGGAGGAGCCTACATCAGGCTGGTGTAGATCTTGAGGATGTCCTCCTGCGTGGCCTGGCGCGGATTGCCCGGCGTGCACACGTCATGGAAGGCGTCATGGGCCAACGGCTCGAGATCGGCCTCTGTGGCGCCGACCTCGGAGATCTTGGTCGGGTTCTTCAGGTCGACGGTGAGCTTGTGTACGGCCTGCACGGCCTCCTCGCGCACCTTCTCGATGTCTCCGGTGTACGCGTCCTCCACGCCGAAGGCGTCGGCGATGTCACGGTACTTCTCGCCGGTGTAGTCCTTGTTGTATTCCATGACCGGCGCCAGCAGAATGCCGTTGGCCACGCCGTGGGCCACACCCAGACGACCGCCCAGCGGGTGGGCCATGCCGTGCACCAGACCAAGGCCGACGTTGGAATAGGCCATGCCGGTGATGTAGGAGGCGTAGGCCATCTGCTCGCCGGCGGCCACATCGCCGTCCGCGCTCTTGGCCAAGTTCTTGGCGATCATGCGGATGGTCTGCATGGACAGGCAGTCGGACAGGCTCCATGCGCCCGGGGTGATATAGCCCTCGATGGCGTGGGTCAGCGCGTCGAGGCCGGTGGCGACCTTGAGGCCACGCGGCATGGAATCGGTCAGATCCGGGTCCACGAAGGCGACGATCGGAATGTCGTGCGGATCGACGGCCACGAACTTGCGCTTGTTGGCGGTATCGGTGATCACGTAGTTGATGGTGGTCTCGGATGCGGTGCCGGCGGTGGTCGGCACGCCGAAGATCGGCACGGACGGGTTCTTGGTGTCCGCCACGCCCTCAAGGCTCAGCACGTCGGAGAACTCGGGGTTGGCGGTGACGATGCCGATGCCCTTGCAGGTGTCCTGCGGCGAGCCGCCGCCCAGACCGATCAGGAAATCCGCGCCGGAAGCGGCGAACTTGGCGACGCCATCCTGGATGCATTCGACGGGCGGGTTCGGCTTGACGTTGTCGAACACCTCATACGGCATGCCCGCTTCGTCCAGCACATCGGTGACCTTCTTGACGGTGCCGGTCTTCAGCAGCACCGGATCGGTGACGATGAACGCCTTGGTGAACCCGTGCGACTTGGCGACATTCGGAATCTCCTTGATCGCTCCGCGACCGAAATACGCCGTCTGGTTGAAAATCATGCGATAGACCATAATGCTCTCCTTTAAGCAACGGTTCCCTGCCACGACGCTCATCGTCGAGGCCAACGGTTTCATGATAACCCCGCCGCCACCGGCTTTCCCGACCACGACACGCTGATTGTGAACGTTCTCGAAAAAAGGGTGGATATACATGATCCCCGACCTGCGCCGTCCCGCCATCGGACGTTAGTCGTCGAACAATTCCTCTTCGACCTGCGGCAGATCCGCCTTGGAGAACACCCAAATCGTCTCATGCGCGGAATTCCGGCTCGGAAAGATGGTGATGAGTATCCGCTCGCCATTGGTTTTGGTGTATCCGTATTGCAGAGCCCCCGTGGCCCTGACCCTCGCCTGGACGAACTCGTAGTCGAACAGGAGCTGGAAGCTGCTGCGGCACTGGGGTGCGACCATCTCATCGCAATATGCCTGCATGGCCTCCTTGAACGAGCCGCCATGCTCACGAAGCATGCGGAGGAACAGCTGGCCCGACACGATCGGACGATGCGTGTCGGCACGCAGATCGACCACATAGGCGATCGTATAGCGCACATGCAGATACCACAGCAGCTGCTCCATATCCTGGCTGTGCACCAGGATGCCCTCCAGCTTCTCGTTGAGCATGCGGGCCTGCCGCCTGTTGCCGTTCTGCGCGTAATACGCCTTCTTCGCGGCGCGCATCTCGGTTTCGGCCTGCTCTATCGCCTTCGGCAGTTCATCCCCGCCATGCGCGGCCGCCATGCCGACGGATATCTCACACCCCCGGTCCCTCAGCTGCGTGGCCATGTAGGAAGCCTGCTTGCGCGTCTGTTCCAAAGTATGGCTGGAACTGAGCACCACGAACTCGTCACCGCCGATCCTGTAGATCCGGTCGTCGCCGAAGAACGCGCGTGCGGCATCGGCAACGTCGCACAGCGTCTTGTCTCCCTTGGCATGGCCGAGATGGTTGTTCACCTCGTGCAGCCCGATGAGGTCGACGTACATACACACCACGGATTTTCCGGCGAATATGTCCTTCCGCCGCACATCGGCGTCGTAGGCGTTGCGGTTGAGCAGCCCGGTCAGTGAATCCTGCCGGTATCCGATCTGCAAGTCCCTGGCGAGCAGATCGAATGGAAGATTGGTTTCGACGAGCACCACGGCCCATGGATCATCCGCGCCGACCTCGTCGGATACCAGGATGCTGAATGCGACGATGCCCGATTCGGCTTCGATCTCGCTGGCGAAGTATGTGAAGACCGAACGCCGATCGTTGAACAGCCTGTGGCGCAGATCCGGCAGGTTCATGAACGTCAGGAATTTCATGGCGTCCCTCGGATGGATGATGCGCTCGTCGACCAGAGTCTCGCAATAGTCCGAGAAATCGTCGGACGGCACTTCGGGAAGCACGGAATCGCGCCTGATCACACGGTATTCGCCCGTCATGAGGTTCAGCCTCGAGATTTCGGACACGCCTTTCTCGAGCAATTCGAACGCATGCGCGGCCACCGACGACGATTCGAGCAGCGCGCGTCCGCTGTGCGATTTGCGATAGTCCTTCTGGCGGAGGTCCCGGCTGATGTTCCAGAACTGGTGGCAGTCGGAACGCTTTTCGAGCAGATCCTCGGCCTGTTCCACGGTGAGCGGCTTGAAGAAGAAATACCCCTGGATGTAAATGCAGCCCAATTCACGCAGCTGATTGACCTGCTGGGCGGTCTGGGCCCCTTCGGCGATGACCCCGATCCTCAACTGGTAGGCCATATCGATGACGGCCTCGACAATCTTCAATCCCTTGGCCTCGTTGTCGGAATTGAGATCGAGGAACTTCATGTCCAGCTTGATCGCCTCGACGTTGATGTCCTTGAGCATGTTCAACGATGAATACGCCGAGCCGAAATCGTCCATCAACACCGCTATCCCGCATTCGTGCAGGTCATGTATGGTCGATGTCACTACTTCGAAGTTCTGCGCTATGACGCTTTCCGTGATCTCCACCTGCAGCAGCCCCGGATCGACGCCGTAACGGTCGAGCATGTCGCCCAGCGTCCTTGCCACGTCGACCGCGTCGATGTCCGTCATCGACACGTTGACGGAGACCGGCACAGTGTTGCGTCCCTCACGCTGCCAGCGTGCCAGCATCTCGCACACCGACCGCCAGATATAGAAGTCGAACCGGGTGACCATCTTCGCCTGTTCGAGCAGCGGAATGAATCTGTCTGGAGTGATCACCCCATATTTCGGATGGTCCCAACGGATCAGCGCCTCCATACCGACGATCGCGCCCGTCACCGCATTGCATTTCGGCTGCAGGTAGAAGCAGAACTCGCCGTCATCGAACGCGTGGCTGATGTCGTCGAGGGTGAACGTCGGTGTCTCTTCGTCGGAATGCCTATCCATGGTATTCACCGTTGTACTGAATCAGCGTGACATCGTCGACGCCTTGGATCGCACGGATGCGCTCGGCGAAGGTCATGTCCTTGTCGTCGCAGAACACCTCCACCGCCATTTCCACCTTTTCGCCGCGCATGGTTTTGGATTTGACGAAGAAGCGGGTGCGTCCGAACGCGCGGACGATCTCGTCGCCGACGTTGTCGCCCAGATAGTGGATGACCGCGATGTAGACGCGTCCCTTGGCCTGGTGGGAATAGAACACGGCCAGCATGGCGATCATCACCACGCCCGCCACGATGGCAAGCAGATACATGCCGGCTCCGGTGGTGATACCGGTGGTGATGGCCCAGAACAGATACAGCAGGTCCATCGGATCCTTGACGGCGGTACGGTATCGGACGATGGACAACGCACCGACCATACCCAGGGAGATCACGATGTTGGTGCTGATGGCGAGCGTCACCATGCAGGTGAGCACCGACATGCCCACCAAGGTCACCGCGAAGCTGCGCGAATAGACCACGCCCGTGTAGAACCGCCGGTACACGGCGTAGATCACCACGCCCAGCAGCAGTGCGGCGAGCAGCGCCACCGCCATTTTCGGCACATTGTATTGGGCGAACGAATTCACCACCGATTTCTTGATCACATCATTGACGCTCATCCGTCTCTTCCTTCCTCCGTGTGTTGCGTATGTCAGGCGTACCGGTTCTGCCGAGGAGACCGGCCGCGCATGGTTCCGGGTTCAGCATGTCGCCGTCGCCCAGCTTTCCTTCCAATATTCGGCGCTTCTCAGATACGAGGTCTTGTCGTAGGCCAGCACGTATTTCGAAACGGCCGTCAGCTCGTGGGCCTTGCCGGGCAGCAGGTCGCGGACGAACTGCGGCAGGAATTCCGTGAACTTGACCTCCATCACCAGCTTGCCCGGTTCGAGCACCGGTATCGTCGGCAAGGTCCTGTCGAAGATGTCGTATCCGCCGACTGCGGCGCGCACGCCCATGTCGAAGGTGACGCGCACGGTGCCGGCCTGCAGTATCCACGGCTCACGGTCGTAGTCCACGATCACCCGGGGACGCATCATGTTGCTGACGCATTCGACGTAGAACTCACGGCAGAGCTGGTGCGGACTGTCTTTGAGGAATCCGTAGTCGCCGTTCAGGATGCGGTCGAACTCATCATGCGTCAGCGGCGCGTCCTCCTTGTATATCCAACTGTCGCTCTTGCGTTTGCGTTCCAGTTTGATGACGGCGTCGCTGTAGTCGTAGATGCGGATGCGGTATTTCTTGCGCAGCAACACACCATCGACCTTCTCCTGGTACGCCGTGTTCCAGTAATCGTCGAAATACAGGCTGCGAATCAGATAACTGCCGTTCCGCGCATGGCTGTCCCGATCGAGCAACGGCGCCATGCGCACGTTCAGATCGGCCTTCTGCCCGTAGGAAATCAGGTATTTCAGCTCATGCCGGTACCGTTCCCCCGTCGTGCGCGCGGGCGGCGCGAGGAACCAATCGATGCCGTCACGCAGACGGGCGATCATGTCGTCACCGCGCATTGGCGTCCTCCACGATGCTGCCATCGTCGCGCACATAGAAGCATTTGATGCCGTAGTGCTTGCCTTCGTCCGTGACGTAGTAGTCGAACGCGTCCTGGGAGCGTCCGGAGGAGTTCGTGGCGCTCACCTTGACGAAATACTGGCCGGCCTGGGGCATGTCCGTCACCGCTTCAGGAAGCGCCAGGTCGCTGGCATGGAAGACCACGTCCTTGAAGTCGTAGTCCTTGGCCACCTGCACGTCGTAGCGCAGGTCTTCGTTGTTGAAATCGTAGGACGGATCCCAAGTCAGCTTGAGTTTGCCGTTCGCGTTGGATGGGGTTCCGATGAAGAACGGCATCGGCTTCTTCCAGCTCGTCCAGTAGTTCCGGTAGTTGTCGACGATCTCGTCGTGCAACTGGTTGGCGACCGTATTGTAATCCGACTTCACCAGCGGCTCGTGCATGGAGTCGGGCATGTTCCACACGTACTGTTCGACGATGGAACGGTAATGCCTCACCATGGTGTTGATGCGATTGGCGCTCATGTAGGCGTATTCGCTTCTGATGGCCTTGTCGAGCGCTTTGCGGAACGTCTTGGTCTGCAGGCAGCGTTTGAACAGCACGTTGCCCCAATAGTTGCTGACGCCACGTTCCCAGCTCAAGCCGTCGCTCGAATTCATGATCTCGCGTTCCTTGCGCATAAGCATGCCGTCGTTATCCCAGTCCAACACGTACCACGTGTCGGAATTCTGCGGACTGTACAGATACATGTTGCGGTTCTGCGTGTCCGTGTTGCCCGTCAGTATCTGGAACGCCATCCAATAGGAGAGGTTCTCCACATCGAAGTGCTTGTCGAGGATCGTGTCCATGGGAATCGAGTAGTCGTTGAGATCGTTGAGCATGGCGATGAGCTTGCTGTTGTCGTCATCGCCCTTGATCTCGAGCTTCTCCTCGAATTTCTTCCGGTCGAAGGTCGGATCGTCGGTGAGTTTGATCACGTCCTTGTCCCGGTAGAACTCGAAATAGTTGACCTTGTACAGCTGTCCGTTCTTGTCGAGTCCATGGGCCTGCAAGGCGGTTTTGTTCAGCTGCTCCACCTGCGTGTACAGGCCATAGTCGTCGAAGGTCTTCGAGCCCGAGGTCTCGTCCTTGACGTACAGGTGCACGAACTGGGTGCGCAATCCCATCATCTGGTCGATGCCGCGGATCAGGTCGTAGGCCATCTTATTGCGGAAACGCAGCCCCTCGCCCATATGCTTGTTGAGCGCGATGGTGCGTTGGCCGCGCCATTCGCCCTTGCCTTTTTTCAATTCGATCTTGTAGTTCTTCTGCACGTTGGAGCTTGACGACTGTCCGCGCACCTGCACGGTCGCGTTCGGCGCGGATTCGCCGTAGCCCAGCTGTCCCTGCACGGGACCTTTGTCGTCGCCGACCTGCAGCAGGCCGTTGACCTTGTACCGGTCCACGCCCATCGCGTCGTAGTCGTCCACGGAATACTGGTTGATCTCGCTCCAGCTGTGGTCCGTACCTTCGGAACTGTTGCCCCGGGACACCGTCAGGTACATGGTCTCCACGCCGCTGTCATCGTACACTTTGTACAACGATTCGTTGTCGCGCAGGTGGGTGCCGTCGATGCCGTGCGTCTTCGATTTGACGACCTGACGCTGCGTCGATTTCGAAGCGGAGCCGCCATTCGATTCCTGCCGGCTTCCGCATCCCGCGCAGCACACGGCCAAAGCCGCCACCAGCAGCGTCGAAACCGCCCTGCGGAACGTCGTCATACGCATACCCGTCCTCCTCAATGTCTCGAAACCACGCGCGAACCATCGTGCATTATGCATGAAGCCCCTCATTTCCGTCGTCCTCCGCGCATCGCCCTGGTAAGTCTT
This sequence comes from Bifidobacterium sp., assembly GCF_050874245.1. Taxonomy (GTDB): domain Bacteria; phylum Actinomycetota; class Actinomycetes; order Actinomycetales; family Bifidobacteriaceae; genus Bifidobacterium. The sequence goes on from NZ_JBNMKH010000004.1 coordinate 18,657, forward strand.
CCATCCCATAGCCCGAGCCGCCGGCCGAGTCTGGCGAACCGTCCCTCACGGTGCCGGGCCACCATGGGCTGCTCCCCCAACACATGGTAGGGGAGATTGCCGGTATACATATCCAATCTGACCACGGCAAGCAGCAGAAACACGGAGGAGCCCAGCAGGAAACCGAAACCGTACAGTGTGGCGGGCAGCAGCTGCCCGACCGCGGACAGCACCGTCGTCAGGACCGCGAACGTCGCCGCGCTGACCAGCGCTCCCCGATAATCGGTGAAATACAGCAGGATCATCATCACCGTATTGCCGACCGCATACAGCGCGTAGCCGACGCACAGCGTACGGAAATAGCCGTGCATCATATCGTTGAATCCCAACGGCAGCAGTCCGAGCACGGACTTCTCCAAGGAGATGACCACGGCGGTGACGAACAGCTGCTTCAACGCGGTGTAGTGCAGCTCCCTGACCAATACCGACAGCATCTCCTTCTCCGCGGTGACGATGTCCTTGACGGTGCCGCCATCGTTGAGCAGACTGTAGTATTCGCGGTATTTCGGATAGAAGTTCACCTCCACCGACACCACGAAATTGATGGTGGTGACCAGGATGGTCAGGAAAGCCAGTAACGCGGGCACATCATAGTAGGGCGCGCCGTAGAACAGTCCTTTGACATGCACGCCAAGCGGCCCCATCCATGTGATGATCAGATGGGAGAACAGTCCGATTGTGGTGGCCAATCCAGTAAGCGCCAACGGCATGAACCGGTCGACCCAACGCAGGAAGGCCCAGGGATCCTCATCGCTTTGCGGGAAATACCGGTTCAGCAGGATCACATCCCACAGCAGCATGACGCCGTAGCCGAACGCCACGGCCAGCAGCAGTCCCTCCACAGGCGGCACGCCGAGCGCGAGCGCCGCGCAGGCCGTCAGGAACGCGGCCACGACGGCGGCCATGAACGAATACAGGATGCTTTTGTAATCCTTGATGGCCGTCAGATAGCTCATGGCATTCCAGTTGACGACCATTTCCGTGAACAACCATAGGCAGAGCAACCCCTGCAGAAGCGTCGCCCCCGAGAAAACGAGGAATATGCCGTACAGCACGGTTCCCAGCATCAGCATGAGGGCGTTCGACCCCCAGAACGATGGCAGGATGGTCTGTTCGCGATGCTCGAAGATCATATCCGCCAGGAAACGCGTGACCGGCATGGAGAAGAAGCTGGTCAGCACCAGCGAGGCGAGCAACGTGTACGTGACCATGCATACCAGCAGGTCCTGCTGGCTCCTCGCCACATGCCACCATCCGCTCACCGCGAGCACGCCGAATTGCAGGAGGATGCCCAGCAGCATCGGTCCGGAGCAGATGATGCCCGCGTATCCGTAGGCGCGCGCCATGGCGACCAGACCGTGTCGGTGGAACAGCTTTTTGAGTTCGAATCCGATTCCCGCCATGCTATTGCTCCAATGAGTGCGCCTGGGCGGTGTCGACGTACAGCTGCCGGTATTGTTCCAGCATGCGTCCGTGCCGGTAGTAGCGGTTCACCCGTTCACGGCCTACGAGCCCCATCTCCTCGCGGCGTCTACGGCTCGCGCACATACGTTCCATCGCCTTGCTCAACCCTTCACGATACATGGGAGGCACGCAGTATCCGGCGATACCGAGATCGTCTCCCGGAGCGCCTTCCAGCAGTTCCCTGCAGCATCCGACCTCCGTGGTGACGCAGGGGCGTGCGGCGGCGAACGATTCGAGCACGGACAGCGGCTGGCCTTCCGAAATGCTGGTCAGCACCGTGAAATCGAGTTTTCGCATGTATTGCGTCACGTCGACACGTCCGGTGAATTCAAGGTTCTTCACTTCCAGCTGGTCGACCAGGTCGTAGCATTCCCTCGCATACTCCTCGTCGTCCACGCCGCCGAGGATGTGCAACCGCACGTGGTCCACATGCGATGTCAGCTCGTAGAAGGCGTAGATCAGTGTCTTCACATCCTTAATCGGAGCGAGGCGGATCACTGCCCCGATGTCGACCCAGCCATCGTCGGGTTTGAACGGGATGTCGCAGAAACGCTCGTATTGGATGCCGTTGGGAATGACCATGCATTTGGATGCGGGGGCGCCCATGTCGATCTGCGTCAGCCGGGCGTTGCCGAACAGGCTGGTCACCTTCCATGCGCGACGATAGATCTCCTCGGACAGCATGGCGAAGAAGCGGATCCAGCGCGGGCGGAACGACGGCTCCACCCATTCGGCGGAGATGATCTCCTCCTCACGTTCACGCGTGTAGATGCCATGTTCGGTCAGCAGCACCGGCTTGTGGTTGATGCTTCCGCCCAGGCAGGCCAGCAGTCCGCCATAGCCGGTGGAAATCGCATGGTAGATCTGCGCCTGCGGGACCTCGCCGCTCATGAGATACAGCACCGGCAGCAGCATCGAACGGACGGTGTGGAACGCGTCTGCGTAGGCGACATACGGATACTCCCGCAGACAGATCCTGGTGAACAGGTCGATGAACTCCCTGCTTTGCAGGAAGGACAGCGGGTGCACCTTCCTGACCTGGAACAGGTTGAACAGCACATCCCAGTCGGGGTGACCAAGGTTCACCAACTCCTCCAGCGCATTGAGCTCGCGTTCGTTGAAACTCACTTCACTCGCTCCGCCGCGCAGCCGCAACGCGTCATCGAGGAACACCTCGTGCACCTCGACCACATTGGACGGCAGATCGTACACGAATTTGCCGCGGTCCTCGGCCTTGGCCCCGATGACCCACAGCACGAACTCATGCTCGGGCATTGCGGTGATGTAGCTGTGCATCCATGTCGAGACACCGCCATGCACGTAGGGATAGCATCCTTCCAGCACCAGGCAGATCCTCATGACCGCTCCTTCCTCACATGTCCGGCGACGGCGGTTCCGTTGTTCCGCGCCATGGCCTGGGCCGTTGCCGCATGTCCCTGCTTGCGTTCGATGCGGACGGTGTCGGATGTGGCCTTGAGCAGATACAGGTCACCAGTGAGATGAGTGATGGAACCGCCTTTCACCACGCCGGGCACGCCATCGTTGGCGCGGAACATCAGCCAGGCCTCATCGGTGAAATTGCCCAAGGCGAGTGTCCAATCCCGCTGGTGCGTCTTCAGATCGACCGTCAATCCGGAATAGCGCTGGATTGCAGCCGCCGTTTCGGAACCGGTCTGCATGCGAATCGACGGTGCCGACTTCTCCAGCCATCGCAGATACCGTTCGAAGCCATTCCTGTAGACGGCCCATCCTTCGGCCGCGCCTCGGTCGGGATCGAGCAGGTCGTCAGGATGCATGAAATGCGTGCTGACGAAATGCATGTTCAATTCGGACACCGCGGCCATGCGCATGTAGCTGTCGCCCACCATGCTTCCCGACACGATGCGCGGCTCCTCAACCACGCCATCGGAGGCGACACCGAATTCCTGCACATACGGCAGGTGGCTGCCATCCGGCAGATAAGTGCTGGCCACGGTGCGGATCTGCGGCACGCTGCGTCCGATGACGGCGCGCCCCTCGCTCGACATGACGTTGGACGGCGGCACGTACACGGAGCCGATCGCAGCGGGCAGCACCTCCTTCTGGAACGCGATGAGCTCCTTGAGCGAATCCGCCATGGCCTTGCGGCTCGGCCATTGCACGTAATCGTATTCGTTCCCGTAATCGGTATTCGGCAACACCAGCGGCTGATGGTTGTAGCCGTGATAGCCGATTTCGCCGTTCTGTTTGAGCAACAAACCACCGAAATAGACGAATTGGCTGTCGTCCGATTGCCGTACGGGCGCGTCATGCGTATCGTCGCCGTAGTTTTCGATCATCACGCCGGTGAAGCGTATGCCGTAGCGTTCCGCGAGCTTGGTCAGGTCCGGCCACCAGACGCGCGAATAGAATTCCGCGATGCTCATGTTGTAGTCGCGCTTGATGTACTTGCCGTTGCCGGAAGGCACCGGTGACGGAAAATCGTCAAGATAGAAGGCGGCGCCGTTGATGACCGGGTAGGCGGCGGCATCGCCGAGCAGGCTGTACGCCGACGCGTAGAAGCCGCGCATCACCTTGCCGTAGATGCCGATGTTGCATACCACGGACGTGCCTTTGCCTGTGGCGGCGCGCCAAATCAGCGGGACATGGCCCGACCCGCTGACCGCCTCCACCGTCGCCTTGTCGGACAGGCTTACGGCCATGGACGATTCGAAGGGGTCGGTGATCTTGTACGTCTCGCCGCCGCCAAGCATGAAATCCGGGTCGGGAATGATGCTTTTCGTCATTTTGTAGTCGCCCGATGTGGCGTCCACGCCGATGCTCTGGCTGATCGCATCGAAGTATCCGGTTTTGGATGGCGTCATGGCGAACATCACGTTGCCGCCGCGCTTCACCCATGCCATCAGCCGGCTCAGCCCATCTCCCAAAGGATCCAGCACGGGCATCGCCACGACGACCGTGTCGTATTTGGAGAACGACGGCAGCGCCGAGGCCGGCGTTTGGGCGACATCCACGACGGTGGTGCCCACCTTCATGTCCAGGAATATCCGGTCGAACATGTCGACGGCGTCGGACACGCCATCCTGCGAGCTGTCGATCAGCATCAGGTTGCGTGGTTTGACGTCGGCCATCGCGTTGCGTTCGGGAATCGCCTTATTCCTGTCAAGGTAATGCAGCTTGATGGTGGTGGCCCCGTAATGCAGCCCCATGCTTTCGGCGAACAGCACCATGGCCATCGCCATGAACACGGCCCATACCCTGACCAGCGAGCGCCAGCGGAAATGCTTCCAGAATGTCCTCATCCTCATGCGGCCTCACCCGCCCCGTCATCGGTCCAGAAACGCAGCGTCTGACGTCCTTCGGCGCCCAGATACACATGTCTGCGCCGTATCTCGTCCACCGCCTCGGCGACCGCCTTGCCGTCCTGTCGGGAGGCTTCCAGCGAAAGCCGCAGCAGCCACGCGTCACCGGATTCCGGATCGCGCGCCAGCAGCTCGTCGATGACGGATCGCGCGCCGGTCTCATCGCCCAGGTCGATGCGCACGCGTGCCAACGCACGTGCCACGCCGTCATCAAATCGTCGTTCCAACCGCAAGGCGAGCAGCTCGGCGTACTTCTGCCGCTGCATCTGCCGTGCGTGTCCTTGCACCAGACCCGAGGCGAGATATTCGCCGACGTAGTCGCAGTATTCGGCGAGTGCCTTGTCCGACGTGGGGTCCGCCTCGTACGCGCGTTCCAGCTGACGCAGGCGCATGTCCTCCTTCTTGGAGATCTGGGCCATGGCGGTCGCCGCGTAATGCACGACTTCGGCGTCCTCGTTCAATCGGGCCTGCTGCAGCAGACCGATGTATCTGCTGGGATTCTCATTGAGGATGGACAGCATGAGGCTTCGTTTCTGCTTCGGCGTGTCGACGATGAGCGCCTCCTCGAGCGGGACCGTGTCGGCGATCGCGCTGCGGTCCTCCACCAGCACGCTGCGCCGCTCCTGGTCCTCAACGCGCATGCGTTCCAGTGTGGGGGCGGCCAGCCGCTTGCCGAGCACGGTGTTGCGGGTGTGCAGCAGTACCGTGCATAGCGGCCCCCAGACCGGCACGAGCAGCATGAACGGCAGGAAGGTTCCCTTCACTTCCAGCACGTCGAAACGAATCAGCAGCCACAGTATCAGGCAGACCAGCAGATGGAGCAGCACGGCGATGATGGCCACGATGGTCATGACGGTCATGACGCTTCCCCGTCCGCATCCGGTTCGGCGAGCAGGTCGGCTTCGCTCTGGGCGTCCACGTTCCGCACATTGAGGCCATTGCGGGCGAGTCGCGCGCTGACGATGGGCAGTTCACGCTCACCGGCCTGGTTCATGAGCAGGCACACGCTGCCATCGGCGAGCACGCCGGCGTCGTCCGTCTCGCGGATCGACCTGATGATTCGTTCGTTGAAATCGCCCGCTTCGGGGTATTGGTCCGTCACGATCAGCAGCAGATGCGATCCCATGCGGTCATTGCCCAGTTCGACCGCGGCGCGCAGCTTCTCGCGGAACGACGGCCAGTTCAGCAATGATGTTCCGGGAACCAGCATGGACTGGCGTGCCGCGTGCTCGTATTCGAACGCGCGGGTCATGGCGGATTCGACCAAGCCGCAGATGATCAGGAACAGGTTGCGGTAGTACAGGTTCATCTGGTCGGCGGCGGCTTTTCGTATGACGATAACCACGCCGATGCGCCCGTGTTCGCGCACTCCCGCCGCGTACATGGGCAGGTTCCCGTCCAGTTCGCGGTTGACCCACAGGCCTTTGGCTTCGATGTCCCGCATCACCTTGTCGTATGCCGCCACGTCGGCCGATTTCGGCAGTATGGCCTCCTCCTGCGGGCTCGCGGCGACCAGACGCGCGAAACGTTGCGATTCGTCCAACCGGTAGATGCCCAGGCAATCGGTCTCCAACGTGTCCTGCATGATCTGGATGGCCGTGCGGTATATCTTCTGCGGCTGCACCTCGTCGAGCCTGCGCGTCATCTCGTACATCTTGCCGAAGCTGTCTCGCCTGCCGAGGATCTGTCTGCGCAGCATGGTGCGGTCGTCGAGCACGCCCTGGTACAGTCCCCGCAGGAACGTCAGCCGCTCACGCAGCAGGTCGTTCTCGTCACGTACGAACCTGACGTGCTCCTGGTTGCGCATGCGCACGTATCCGCACACCGCGCCCACGATCAGATACGCGACGAACGTGAGCCAGTTGGTCGGGTCGTACAGCAGAGGCAGGAACGAGGCGCCGTTGCGCGAATATTCGAACAGCACTCCCATGCAGGCCAGGGCGGCCGCGAACACGCCCGCGTTCAGTCCGTAGATGGTGCCGGCGATGACGACATACAGCATACGGAAGTCGATCTGGCTGATCTGCGATTGTCCGGAAGTGGCGACCACCAGCCATTCGACCAGTATCGCCGCGACGACGATCTCGACCGCGCCCAGAATCCGGGAATGCCGCTGCAGCCTCTGCCAGAAGCGGTGTTCGGCGCGTCTATCGTGTTTCTCCTTGGCTTGGCGCCAAGTGTCGATGGCCATGGGCAGATCGTCGACCACGCTGTAGCGTGGACTCCAGCCGTACCGTCGGCGCAGCACGCCGTCGTCATCCGGATAGCCATATGGCGCATCGGCGCCGTATCTGATTTTGGCTTCCGGGAATCCGTTCGCGATGGCCTGCGCGAAATCGCGGAATGTCGGGTGGAACGCATTGGGAACGTGGAGCACCTCGTATGCCGTGGTCCAATCGTCGTATATGCGTCTGACGAGCTCCGCCAGATCGTCCGCACACAGGAAATACGCTTCCTGTTCCGGACGTTCGCAGAACTCGATCTTCCCTTCGGAAGCATGTTCGAACAGTCCGTCGAGATATGAGGATGCGTCGACGTGATGTGGTTCGTACAGGTATGGGCAACGCACGATTTTGACGCTCATGGCATAGGTTTGCGCGTAATAGCGGCCCAGTTCCTCACCCGCTCGCGACATCAGGCTTTTGCTGGTCTCGCGGGCTTCGTCGTTCCCCGCATGGGTGAATTCCGATTCCGGTCCCGTGACAAGCAGCACTTGGGCTGCAATGTCACGCGTGGCATGCAGGACGCCCCGCAACCGGCCGAGATTGCCGTCGCTGTCGCTGTGCAGGGTCAGGCTTTCGAAAAAATAGACGATGCGATCGAAACGATAGGACGAAAGAACGGTTTCGGAATCCGCGTCGTTCTCCAGATCGATGGTGGTGATCCTGCCGCCTGAGAGGCTGCCGGCATCCTTGCGGGCGACGACGACGCGGTCCTCGGCGAAGGCATGCTCTATCCACTGTTCCGTCACGAAACCCGTGTTTCCGGCCAACAGTACTTCCAACTTGCCCCCAGGAAAGTGCTTACCCCCACGCGAGGGGGTCCTCAAACAAGGTACATCCCCGCGATTTCAACCATATGTCATTTCAGTGTATTCCTTGACGGGACAACGCTTTCCGACGTCATCCCCCACCGTCCGAATGCCCCCACGCGGATATGACCATTCCTTGGCAATGCCATACATCACACGCGATGCCGAAGAACGGTAAAAACAGGAGAATCGTCATGAGAAAAAGAAAAAGCCCGCTTTCGCGGGCTTCAAATGGTGGCTCCGAGCGGCATCGATCCGCTGACCTAACGATTTTCAGTCGTTCGCTCTACCAACTGAGCTACAGAGCCATGAACAACTTGCGTTGTTCGAGCGACCACGGCCGGACTTGAACCGGTGACCTCCGCCGTGACAGGGCGGCGCTCTAACCAACTGAGCTACGCGGCCATTGCCACCTTGTTACCAAGGCAAGTACCCCCTGAGAGAGTCGAACTCTCGTTGTCAGATTGAAAGTCTGGTGTCCTAACCGTTAGACGAAGGGGGCGCTTTCAGCGTTTCCGCTTGACAACTTGACCTACTATACGCGATTCAGCCCGACATGCAAATCACGGCGTGTCGCGACGCGGCGCAACAAGGCGAAAAACGCTGGAAACCATTGGAATCACACGCCTTGCAGGGTCACACGCGACGATAGGTGAAATCGTGGATCACACGATTGGCGGCAAGCCCCTTCTTCTCGAAATTGGTGAGAACACGACCGTCGAATCGCTCCGATTCGACGAAATCGGCGTGTCGCAACGCGGCGGCCTCGTCCGCATTGCCCTTGCCGACATGCTCGACGGGCAGGCTCACAGTGAGCGTGCCGTCGTTGCGGAAGCCTTCCAAGCCATCCATGACCTCATGGACGTGCAATGCGTAATCCTCGATATCGGTGGCGATGCGCCACACCCCGCCCTCGGCCAGCGTGCGGTGGATGTCCGCGGCGAGCTCCGACTGCACGATGCGACGCTTGTGGTGACGCATCTTCGGCCACGGATCGGGGAAGAACGTCCACACTTCGGCGATCGATCCATCCGCGGCGGCTTTGAACAGCTCAGGGGCGTTGACCTGGGCGATGCGTAGGTTCTCAAGGCCCTGCTTGCCGGCCAGCAGCATCGTGTGGGCCACGCCCGGGTCGTAGACCTCCAGCGCGAGGAAATTGGTTTCCGGATGCGAGGCCGCCGCGGCCACGACGTTCTCGCCTTGGCCCGAACCGATTTCCACGATCAACGGATTGCCGTTGCCCCAGGTCTCGCGGATATAGGCTTGGTCGAATACGAATCCGTCGCGCACATCGAGCGACCCCTCGCCCGCGTTGATCTTCAGCAGGTAGGTGTCGGCATAGGCGTCCCATGCGCGCTGCAGGCGCGCGTCGAGCCGGGCGGAACGACGCACGAAGGACAGCACTTTGCGGCCGTACAGCACTGGCCTGCCGTCGGCGGCCGCCTGCGCATTCCGTACGTTTTCGTCTGTTTCATGGCCATCAATCGGCGTGTTTTCGTCTTGTTGCATACCCTAATTTATAGAGGAAACACAGGAGCGAATCGATTATGTGCGTTCGTGTTCGCGTGTTATACTCAAATTGTTCAAAAGGTAACAAACTCGAGCAAAAGTGAACAATGGTTGACGTTTTCACCAACTATTGCATCCCGGAGCTCATTTGGAGGAAAGGCCAGAACATGACAGTTCTCGTCACTGGTGGGTGCGGTTACATCGGCGCCCATGTCGTCCACGCGCTTCATCAGGCCGGTGAAAAGGTCGTTGTCGTCGACGATCTGAGCTACGGCAAGCCCACCCGTATCGAAGGATCCCGCCTGTACGGCATGGATATCGCCGCTCCGGGCGCCGGTGAGCGCCTTGCGGAGATCATGAAGGCCGAAGGCGTCGACTCCGTAATCCACTTCGCCGCCCGCAAGCAGGTCGGCGAATCCGTCGAGAAGCCGCTGTGGTACTACCAGCAGAACATCAACGGCATGCTCAACGTGCTCATCGGCATGCGCGATTCCGGCGCCAAGAAGCTCGTCTTCTCCTCCTCCGCCGCCACCTACGGCGTGCCGCCGGTCGATGTGGTCCCAGAGGACGTCGTGCCGATGCTGCCGATCAACCCGTACGGACAGACCAAGCTGTTCGGCGAGTGGATGGCCCGCGCATGCGAAGAGCCATACGGCATCCGTTTCTGCGGTCTGCGCTACTTCAACGTGGCCGGCTGCGGCCCGGTGGAGCTTGAGGATCCGGCCATCCTGAACCTCATCCCGATGCTGTTCAACCGCCTCAAGCAGGGCAAGGCCCCCGCTATCTTCGGCGACGACTATCCGACCCCGGACGGCACCTGCGTGCGCGACTACATCCACGTGTCCGATCTGGCCGACGCGCACATCGCCGCCCTGAAGTATCTGGACCGCGACGAGCGCAAGTACGATGCGTTCAATGTCGGCACCGGCGAGGGCACCTCCGTACGCCAGATTGTCGACGAGGTCAAGAAGGTCACCGGCCTGCCGTTCAAGGAGACCGTCATGGCCCGCCGTGCAGGCGATCCGCCGCACCTGATCGGCTCCCCGAAGCGCATCAACGAGGAGATGGGCTGGCACGCCAAGTACAACGTCGAGGACATCGTGAAGTCCGCTTGGGCCGCATGGCAGGCCAATCCGGAGCACCACATCGACGTCGACACCTGGAAGCAGGAAGACTAGTTTTCCGCGATTGATTGTCAGCGCCGACGTCAATACACGGCAGTGCGCTGAAAATACGATGAGAAGCCGTCTTGCATGGGAGTTTTCCCTTATGCAAGACGGCTTTTCATGTCCTCGGCACTTTTTCGATTGCCTGCAATGAACGATTCCGACGGCCGTGACACGCCGTAATTTGCATGATGACGATTTTGCCGTAATATTTTTATCTGTTGTCAGTCGCAAGATTGAAACAACGGCCGCGTAGCTCAGTTGGTTAGAGCGCCGCCCTGTCACGGCGGAGGTCACCGGTTCAAGTCCGGCCGTGGTCGCCACCAAACCCCAGCCCAACCCGCTGGGGTTTTTCTTTTCCTCCCCCCTCCTTCCCCGCGCCATTACACGCCGCTGCAACGCATCCCAAAAACGAAACAATCACCGCGGAAAAGCAGAAATACCCCGCAAAGCGAGGTGGAGGCCGGCACATGCGTTATAAGACCGTAAAGACTCAGCCTAAGCGGCCCGGAGCACGTGTTAATGCATGTGCCGACACGAACCACGCACAAATCTATAGAAATCCCCAAAACGAGGTGGGCGGCCGGATATACGTTGTAAGGCCGTAAGCTTGGCCGTGATGCATTGCATGCATCCTTCGCAGCATAGCTGCTCACTTCGCCTATCGGCAACCCACTGGGTTGCCGATTTAACGGCTCAGCCTGTGAGTGTGCCGTCAACGTATATCCGGCCGCCCACCGGACACCGCAGAAAAAGTTGAAATACCCCGCAAAGCGAGGTGGAGGCCGGCATATGCGTTATAAGACCGTAAAGACTCGGCCCGAGCGGCCCGGAGCGTGTCGTTAATGCATATGCCGGCCTCCACCGGACACCACGAAAAGCAAATATCTCACATTCCACCAAACGCAACAAACAAAAACGGCATGCCTGCAATACAGACATGCCGCAATCGCAATAAAGAAATTCAGTTCTGCAACTGCTTTTCGACCCAATCGACGATATATGGCGCAACCTCTTCGATTTGGTCGATCGCCACTTCGAATTCGCGCGGTCCGCCATACCACGGGTCCACCAGATCGATCTCGTCCTCACGTCCCGCGGACGGCTTGGGCAGATTCGGGTCGAAGCTGCGGTACATATGCACCTGCGCACGCTTGCCCTGCGGAAGCTGGCGAAGCAATGCGCGCATATGCGAAGCGGTCATCGGCAGGAACAGGTCGGTGCGTTCGATCTCGTCGCGGGTGATGCGATGCGCGAAATGATGCGCAGGAAGCTCATAGCCGCGTTCCTTCAGCACCTTGACCGCGCGACGGTCGATCGGGTTGCCGTATTCCTCGTCGCTGACGCCGCTGGATTCGACGTCGACCCTGTCGTCCAGTCCGCGGCGCTCGAATTCGGCGCGCAGAATGATCTCGGCCATGGGAGAACGGCAGATGTTGCCCGTGCACACGGTCATCACGGTATACATGGAAAATTTACTCCTTGCGATTCTTCTCGTACGTCACGAAACGGAAGCCTTCGATGTCGTCGCTCCCCTTCCGCGTCTTCATCCACGTGCCTTCCTCGGCCACACGCCATACGCCGGATTCGACCAGCGCGTGGATGTCCGGCGCGTAGGTGTCGGCGTCCACGTGCATGCTGATCTGCGTCACATACGCCTTGTCCGCGAATGGCATGGCTTCCCGGAATATCTGCGATCCGCCGATGATCCAGATTTCGCTACGGTCGAGGCCGTCGTCCGGAATGGCCTCCTGACGGGCCAGGTCCAGCGCGTCCTCCAGAGAATCCACCACGGTGGCGCCCGGCGCGCAATAGGACGGGTCATGTGAGACCACGATGTTGTCGCGATTCGGCAGCGGACGGAATTTCGGACTCAGCGACTCCCACGTCCTGCGACCCATGATGACCGGATGGGAGACGGTCAGTTCCGTGAAACGCCTCATGTCCTCAGGCAGATGCCATGGCATGCCGCCTTCGAATCCGATGGCACCGTCGTGACCTTCCTTGTCACAGGCCTGTGCCCAAATCAGATTCACCGAAAAGGTCTTGGGAAAATCGTCACCCCAATCCTCTTCTTCTTCACGCCCGGCAAGTCCGGGCTCGGGTTCGTGATAGCCACTACGGCTACTGTCGTGCTCCATTTCACTCACTCCTTGAAGTCGAACTAGAGTCAGTAGTCTAACGTTTGGCGAAGACTCGCCAAACGGGGAGATCGTTTCAGACCGCCACCGGCGCCTTGATGGTCGGATGATGCCGGTAATCCACGATTTCGAAATCGTCGTAATCGTAGTCGAACAGCGAATCGGCCTTGTTGATGCGAATCTTCGGATACGGGTACGGCGTGCGTCCCAGCTGCTCCAGCACCTGGTCGATGTGGTTGTCGTAGACGTGGCAGTCGCCGCCGGTCCAGACGAATTCGCCCGGTTCGAGGTTCGTCTGCTGCGCCATCATGAGGGTCAGCAGCGAATAGGAGGCGATGTTGAACGGCACTCCGAGGAACATGTCGCAGGAACGCTGGTACAGCTGGCAGCTCAGGCGCCCGTCGGCCACGTAGAACTGGAACAGCGCATGGCATGGCGGCAACGCCATCTTCTCCACTTCCGCGGGGTTCCATGCGGAGACCACCATACGGCGGGAATCGGGATGGTTTCTGATCAGGTCGAGCACATTCGAGATCTGGTCGATGGTGCGGTTCGGATCGTCCGGCGTCGGAGCGGGCCAGCTACGCCATTGCGCGCCGTACACCGGTCCCAGATCGCCGTTCTCGTCGGCCCATTCGTCCCAGATGTGCACGTTGTGCTCCTGCAGCCAGCGCACGTTCGTGGAGCCCTTGAGGAACCACAGCAGCTCATATGCCAGACCTTTGAAGAACACGGTCTTTGTGGTGAGCAGCGGGAAGCTGTCCTTGAGGTCGAAGCGCATCTGCTGGCCGAACAGGGAGATGGTGCCGGTGCCGGTGCGGTCGGATTTCAGCGTGCCTTCCATGAGGATCTTGCGCACCAGGTCCTCGTAGGGCATCGGAATGTCGGTTTCCGGGCGTGCGGGGATGCGGGTGCGGATGTCTGCGAGTTGTTCGGAAGTCAAAGCCATAACCGTTCAGTCTATACACAGCCATGGAGCCGTTTTGCCGATGGTTTCGTCGAATCGGCCGGAGTCTTACGGACGGAGCCTTGCAAATGGGCCCTTACGCAATGCGGAACGCGTTCCTCCGATTCCATGGCGATACGCTAGATTGGAACATGGTCGGCGCGAATGGCGCGCCATAGGACATGAGGAGTTTCCATGGGCAAGAGACTGTGGGTAGAGCGCAACAAAGACGGTTCCTGGGACGCGTTCAGCGATGACGGCGCGCATATCAAGTTCGGCAAGGGCCGCGGGCAGTTCACGCCGGGCGATCTGATGAAGGTCGCGCTGGCTGGTTGCGCCGCGCTGTCCAGCCAGTTCGCCGTCGAGCACACGCTGGGCGAGGGCAAGGGCGCCAAAATCGTGGTGGACGGCACCTATGACGCCGATAGCGACGCCTATATCGGATTCGACGAGCAGGTGGTCGTCGACGCCACCGACGCCGGTCTGAGCGATGAGGACGCCGAGAAGCTCGCCGATCGCGTCAGCCGCCATATCGAGAAGGGCTGCACGGTCAAGCACACGTACGTCGAGCCGACGCCGGTCCGCATGAACGTCACCGTCAAGCACTGACGCACGTTTCCGCGACGTTCGCACGAACGAACGCGCATACGCATACGAAGGGGCGGTTGCGATTCCCAGCTGGGATTCGCAACCGCCCCTTCGTTTTTCTATGATTTTCAGGCGTTTACCATGATGTCACTGGCGTTCCGGATCAATCTTCGTCTCGATGGCTTCGGCGACCTCCGGCTCGGCCTTCTTGACCGGCACTTCCTCGACGCCCTTGATCTCGTCGATCGCCTTCGGCTTGATGTCGGCAGGCGAGCTCGGCGCAGTGTCGAGACGGCTTTCCGCGGCCTCCACATACTTGCGCGGCACCACATACACCGGACCGGCCGCGTGCTGCAGCAGGCCCTGGCTGGTGGAGCCGAGCAGCAGACCGGTGAAGCCGCCACGGCCACGGGAGCCGACCACAACGACGTCATGATCGAAGCTGGCCTTGGTCAACGCTCCAATCGCCGGGCCCGGCACAATCTGCTTGTTGATCTTAAGATTCGGATGAGCCTCTTCGAACGGCTTGATGCGCACATCGAGGTCCTCCTTGTAGGAGGCCATGACGCCTTCGTCCTCGGAACCCTTCATGTTGGGAACCGCGGAGATGACATCCAGCTCGGCACCCCAGGAATCGGCGAACGAGGCTGCAATCTCCAAAGCCTTCAGACCCCACTTGGATTCGTCGGAACCGACGGCGACCTTGGTGATGGTGTTGTTCAGGTGCATCAGATTGCCTTCGTCGTCGGTGTACGGCACCACGACGATGGGGCAATACGCGTATGCCGGCAGGCTGGAGCTGGTAGTGCCCAGCAGACGTTCGGCCAGACCGCCCTTGCCACGGTTGCCGATGACGATGAGGTTGTAGTTGCGCGACAGTTCGACGAACACGGATGCCGGGTCTCCCGTAACGATCAACGTCGACGCCTCGACGCCCTGTTCGTCGGCGATGGCCTTGGCCTTCGACAGAATCTCCTGAGCGTCGTTATGGGCCGCGTTGTCATCCCCCATGGCCGTGTATGTGGCATCGAACGAGACCGCGGCATAGCTTGGCAACGAGTACGCGCAGACGATCTGCAGCGTCAGTCCGGCATGCTTCGCGTAATTCGCTGCCCACCACGTAGCTTTATAGCTGGCGTGGGATCCATCAACACCAACGAGGATTGCCTTGTCATTAATCATGAGCGACCTCCTTGAATCACATCGCGGCAACGCGACTGTGCGTTGCACCTACGTTCCACAATACCGCGCGACATGCGATTTGCGCGTAACGACGCGGGAAAAACAAACAAAAAGGGCGTATCCCATGTGGGATACGCCCTCAGCGCAAAAGCCGGTTCACAGCACGCGGCGAATCACATAGCTGCTGGTGAACACCGCCAACGAAGTGACCTGGGTTCCCTGCGCGGGGTTCAACGCGTTGATGACCATGCCGTTGCCGATGTAGATGGCGGCATGCTGCGAATTGACGATAATGTCTCCGGGAGCGGCGTCCGCGATGCTGCCCACCGGGGAGCCGACGCTCATCTGCGCGCCGGAGTAATGGGGAAGGCTCACACCAAACTGGGAGAACACCCACTGCACGAAACCGGAGCAGTCCCAACCGGATGGCTGGTTGCCTCCAGCGACATACGGATAGCCTTGGAATTGAAGCGCATACTGGGCGAGGGCCTGGCCAGTGGCGGTGGCCGGCGCAGCGGGGATGCCGGTGGCCGATGACGTAGTAGCGGATCCCGTGCTCAAAGCGGAACGGCTTTCGGAACGGTTCGCGGCCTGGGACTGAGCCTGAGCTTGGGCCTGGGCTCGAGCCTGCTCCTCTTCCTGGGCCTTCTGATCAGCCGCTTCCTGATCCTTCTCGGCCTGCGACTTCGTCTGCGGGACGTTCAGGCTTTCCACTCCGCCCCAATCCGAACCGGATTCGACTTGGGTGGAAGTGGATTCCGCGAGGATGTTCTTCCTCACGGCGTTGGTCTTCGGGAAGGAACGGGTCGCGACGACGGCTTCCTGCCGCGTCGCGTCACTTGCGGCCATAGCGGTAGGAGCCACGCCGACGAAAGCAAGAGAAGCCGCGGCGAGCACAGTAATCAAAGGAAATAATTTAATGCTCTTCATCACTGCCGATGATACCGCGTCCCCCATACAGGGACGATGGGCCACTGATATGGCTGACGATTCAGTAATGGATGTAGGTCAGTTTCGACGCGGCGTCCGCGCTGAAGGTCCTGTTGGAGATTACTCCAAGACCTTTCACGTTCGATTCCGAGATTTCAATGGAACCGTCGGCATTGATCTTCTCGACGATCGCCACATGTCCGTAATCGGCGTCCGCGCCCTGCTGTCCCGGGGCGAACACGATGACGTCGCCGACATGACGAGGGGTTCCGTCCACCCAATAGCCCAAGGCCTTCGCGGATGTGCCCCAATCACGGGCATTGCCGAAATGGCTTCCGACCGGCAGTCCTAGCTGGTGCCTACGGGTGTAGGCCCACCAGGTGCACTGGCCGTACGGATAGCCGCTGCCGTCCTCGCCAGTGGCGTGGTTCGGATTGAAACCCGCGGGCAGGATGGAGCTGTCCTGATCCATCAGCACCGCGACGTTCGGATTGTCGGCGAGGGACTTGGACAGCAGGCTGGCATCCATGGAGGAGCTGGTCTCACCCAGCTGCCAACCACCGTTGTTACTGGTTGAGGATTCCTTGAGCGCGGCACGGTCCTCGGAACGGGAGGCGGCACCATCCGACACGCGTTTGATCTGCGTGGTCTCAACGCCATCGTCAGCAAGCACCAGACGGGAGGCGTTCTGCTGGCTGAATGCCAAAGCGGTCGCCGCGGTACCGACAAGAGCGGCCAGGGACGCGGACGTCACCAACGTGGATTTGCGGGAAGCCGCTTTGGCAGCCTCACGCATGGCACGGCGGCTCATCGGAGCCACCTCGTTGAGCTTTTCCACCACTTCCGGAGCAAGACCTACCACTGCGCCGCCATCCGCCAGCTGCGCCATGCGCACCGCCTTGGCGGTATGGGAACCACGGCTTGACGTGAACAGCGCCTTGGAAACGCTGAAACGCGCGCTCGAAGCCTTGGCAGCCTTATGCGCCGCATGTCTCATATATCAATCACTCCTTGCGGATTAAGAAATCGCATCAACTTATGGCTGTGCAATTACAGAACCGTCACACAATACCACAGGCTACACCGACATAGGGATTAACGTAAGGCATATTCCCCACATTGCAGGAGCGCATTCCTGTCGTTTTCCCCGCATTTCATGGCGAAAAGTTCGGAAAATGAACGCGCCACCATGCAATCCGACCATCTGACTACCCTATGGAACCATGACGAACACTATGAACATTCCTTCCGATTTGCTTCCCGAGGACGGACGCTTCGGCTCGGGACCGAGCAAGATCCGCCCGGAGCAGGTTCAGGCGCTCGACGCGGGCGCGCGCAATCTTCTGGGAACCTCCCACCGTCAGACCCCGGTCAAGCAGGTGGTCGGCTCCATCCGAGAGGGACTGTCGAACTTCTTCCAGATCCCCGACGGCTATGAGGTGGTTCTCGGCAACGGCGGCGCCAGCGCGTTCTGGGACATCGCCTGCGCCTCGCTCATCACCCGCAAGGCCGCGTTCGGCGCATACGGCTCCTTCAGCGCGAAGTTCGCCAAATCCGCGCAGTCCGCGCCCTTCCTCGAGGATCCGGAGATCTTCGAGGGCGAGCCGGGCACATATCGTCTGCCGGAGCTCACCGAATACGTGGACGCCTACTGCTGGGCGCACAACGAGACCTCCACCGGCGTGGCGGCTCCGGTCAAGCGCATCGAAGGCTCCCAAGAGCAGGGCGCGCTGACCCTTATCGACGCCACCAGCGGCGCCGGCGCGCTTGACGTGGACATCAGCCAGACCGACGCCTACTACTTCTCCCCACAGAAGGCATTCGGCTCCGACGGCGGCCTGTGGATCGCCGTGCTGTCCCCAGCCGCGATCGACCGCGCCTACGGCATCGCGAAAAGCGTCAAGCTTCCGGGCGCACGCCGTTGGATTCCTCCGTTCCTCTCCCTGACCTCCGCCATCGAGAACTCCCGGAAGGACCAGACGCTGAACACTCCGGCCGTGGCCACGCTGGTCATGCTGGAGAACCAGGTGCGCTGGCTCAACGACAACGGCGGACTCGCCTGGGCCACGGCACGCTGCGCCCGTTCCGCGTCCCTGCTGTATCAGTGGGCGGAGAAATCCGACTATGCGCAGCCCTTCGTCTCCGACAAGAACGCGCGTTCCAACGCCGTGGTCACCATCGACCTCGACGAGAACGTCAACGCGTCCCAGGTGGTCGCGGCGCTGCGCGAGAACGGCATCGTGGACACTAACGGCTACCGCAAGCTCGGCCGCAACCAGCTGCGTATCGGCGTATTCCCTTCAGTGGAGCCAAGCGACGTCGAGGCGCTCACGAAGTGCGTCGATTACGTGGTCGAGCATCTGTGACCCGGAACGCGAGGTGAGACTCCCCATGAAACTGAAACTCGCTCCGATTATCGATCCAAGCGTGCGTAGGCCATCACCGAAGCCGGTCCGCGTCGATCTGCGGAAGGTGTTCACGTTCGGCACCGCCTTGTGGGCCATCGCCTTGGTGGTCTGCATGATTCTGCTGGCCATCGGAATCAACGTGGAACGTGCGCAGACCATGTGCGCCGCCGGCACGGTGGTCGGCGTGCTCATGCTGGTCTGGGAGCATTTCGACCGGTGGGATTACCGCCGACTCGGAGAATGATTCCTCCGTTCAACTGACCGGTAGTTCAGCCGAACGCGAAAAGAACCGATTGGGCCGCTTGCCACAGTGCTCGGCAAGCGGCCCAATCGTATTTCCATAGCCTTCCATCACCCTCAACCACGGGCGGCAGGCAACGTCAACGTGAACGTGCTGCCCTGTCCGGGAGCGCTCCACACGGAAGCCGACCCATGGTGGGTCAACGCCACATGCTTGACGATGGCGAGCCCCAGTCCGACGCCGTCGCCGGAACGCTCGTTCTGATTACCACCACGGTAGAACCGCTCGAAAATACGGTCCTGCTCCTTTCTCTCGATGCCGCAACCGCGGTCGATCACGCTGATCAGCACCTGCGAACCATCCTCGTCCGGCTTCACGGACACGGTCACGCCCTTGCCATCCGGGGAATAGGCGATGGCATTCTCGAGCAGTTTCGCGATCGCGGTTTGGATCTGCTCGCCGTCACCGTTGACCTCCAGCGATCCGTCGCCATTGACCTCGATGTCGATTCCCCGCTGCCGTGCGGCCTGTCGATGCGCGTCGGCGACGGCTTCAACCTGTTCCATGACGTTGATGCGATTGTCGGACGTCGGCAGAATCGGTTCCTGCGCTTTGATGAGCAGCAGCAGATCGGACACCATATGCTTCATGTGGGCGCAGGATCGGCGCAATTTGGCCGCGCTTCTCTCGACGACGTCCTTGTCGGCTCCATCGTTCTCCAAAGAGCCCGCAAGCTCCTCCAACGATTGCGTCGGCTTGAGCAACTGCTCGGAAACGTTGACGATGAAGGAATCACGCACCTGGGAGAATCGGACCGTATCGCTCACGTCGGAGACGAGTACCACCACGAACCGCTCGTTGAGCCTGCCGACGATCACCTTCAGCCAGTTCGGGCGGGACACCGACGTGGAAGGCTTGTCCTGCGATTGCCCCATCAACGACTGTCTGGCCACCTCACGAACGGATGGCCGGCCGGCCTTGGGCGCCTTTTTCGGCGAATGCAATGTGGTGGTGGTCAGATCGAACTGCCTCTTGCCACCGTAGGAACGCACTTCGTGCACCGCGCTTGCCACGGTGTCGTCCGCGATGACGTCATCGCGCACCACGCCGAGGGCATAGGCGTCGGGATGCGCACGCACCACCTCGTCATGCTCGTCTACCACGATGGAGACCAGCGGAAGAATGGACAGCAACGCGTTCGTCGTATCGTCCAGCGTATCGCCATCGGCATCGCGGCCATCATCACGGCGATGCGTCAGACCGCCCCACCACATCTTCAGGGATTCAAACATGCCTTCATTCTCGCATAACCCGGACATGCACATGGACGACGCCGCACGTTCGTGAACGCACGGTGAACGCACGGGTGAACTTTGACGGAACAACACGTTCGACGCATGCGGATCCGCAGTTTACCTAATACACTTGGAAAAGGCTATATCCGAACCCGATACCAACACACGTGAAGCATTTGAAAGGCAAGCATATGCGCGTTATTTTCAACGAAGAGCTCAAGGCTGTCGCCGATGACCTCGACCGCATGGTGCAGGACGTCCGCAAGGCGATCAACGGCGCCGGAGACGCGTTGATCAACCAGAACCTCGAGGCGGCCCAGGCGGTCATCGACGGAGACATCGAAATCGATGCCCTCGAATCCAGCGTCATCGACCAGTGCGTGAAACTGCTGGCCAAGCAGAGCCCGGTGGCCACCGACCTGCGCGTGGTCGTCTCCACACTGCGACTGGCCGCCACCTTCGAACGCATGGGCGATCTGGCCCGCCATATCGCCGAAGCGGCCCGCCGCACCTATCCGGTCTCTCCCCTGCCGGCCGAAGCCCAGCCGCTGTTCGCGGAAATGCAGGCGTTCCTGGACAACGTGGCCGACCAAGTGGTCTCCATGCTCTCCGACCGCGACACCAAGACAGCCGAGGAGATCATTCTCAACGACGACAAGCTCGATGCCCTGCACAAGAAGACCTTCGAGCTGGCGCAGTCCGAAACCTGGTCGGGCACGAACCAGCAGCTCATCGACGTGGTGCTGATCGGCCGTTTCATGGAGCGTCTTGGCGACCATGCCGTCTCCGCGGCCCGCCGCGTCGTGTTCATCGTCTCCGGCTTCGACCCGTCCAAGGAGCCGTCCCGCGACGAAGGCACCGACATCGACTGACATTTCTTTTTTTGCAGCTTCTTTGCGCGAAAGACGGTTTCCGCATCCCGCGGGCACCGTCTTTCATTGCATTTCCCCGTGTTTTCCCATCTTTCACCATCCTTCTTCCGTCGCCATCGAAATACATTCAAAATTAGACATCATGTCTAACTTATGCCCGTATACTTTCCGATCGCAATGCGGCACAATGGGCTCAGCGACATCCAAAGGAGGAAGTCATGTACTATTCCAACGGCAATTACGAAGCGTTCGCCCGGCCGAAGAAGCCCGAGGGAATCGACGCCAAGAACGCATACATCATCGGCACCGGACTTGCCGCCCTGAGCGCGGCCTGCTATCTGGTACGCGACGCGCAGATGCCCGGCAGCCATATCCACGTGTTCGAGAAGGACGCGGTCCCCGGCGGCGCCTGCGATGGCGCGAACATTCCGGGACTGGGCTATGTGATGCGCGGCGGACGCGAGATGGACAACCATTTCGAAGTGATGTGGGATCTGTTCCGCTCCATCCCCTCCATCGAGACCGAGGGCGTTTCCGTATTGGATGAGTACTACTGGCTCAACAAGGAGGATCCGAACTTCTCGCTGTGCCGCTCCACCAAGGCCCGCGGCGCCGACGGCGGCACGAACGGCAAGTTCGCGCTTTCCGACAAGGCCGCGATGGAGATCATGAAGCTGTTCTTCACGCCGGACGAGGAGCTGTACGGCAAGAAGATTTCCGACTTCTTCGACGACGAGGTGTTCAATTCGAACTTCTGGATGTACTGGCGCACCATGTTCGCCTTCGAGAACTGGCATAGCGCATTGGAAATGAAGCTGTACATCCGCCGTTACATCCACCACATCGGCGGCCTGCCCGATTTCAGCGCGCTGCGTTTCACCCGCTACAACCAGTACGAGTCGATGATCCTGCCGATGATCAAGTATCTGGAAAGCTTCGGCGTGCAGTTCCACTACAACGTGAAGGTGGAGAACATCGCATTCGCCATCGGCGGCGGCATGGGCCCCGTGCGTCCGCGTACCGGCACCGGGCAGGACACGATCCTCAAAAAGCAGACCGAATCCGGCACATATCCGCGCAACCCGTTCAGCTCGCCGACGCGTAAGGCGGCCACGCGCATCGACCTGACCGAAGCCGACGGCACGTCCCGCAGCATCGACCTGACCGATAATGACCTGGTGTTCATCACCAATGGCGGATGCGTGGAGAACTCCTCCATGGGCTCGCAGACCACCGCGGCCACTTGGGATCCCGAACTCAAGCCCGGCGGCGGCTGGGACATGTGGCGGCGCATCGCGGCGCAGGATCCGAGCTTCGGGCACCCGGACGTGTTCTGCTCCGACCCCGAGCATTCGAAGTGGATGAGCGCCACCGTCACCACGCTCGATATGGAGATTCCGCCGTACATCCAGAAGATCTGCAAGCGCGACCCGTTCACCGGGCATGTGGTGACGGGTGGCATCGTCACCGTGGAGGACTCCAATTGGCTGATGAGCTGGACGCTCAACCGCCAGCAGCAGTTCCGCGACCAGCCGAAGGACCAGCTGTGCGTATGGGTGTACGGCCTGTTCCCGGACAAGCCCGGCAACTACGTGAAGAAGCCGATGCGGGAATGCACCGGCGAGGAGATCTGCGCCGAATGGCTCTACCATATGGGCGTGCCGACCGACAAGATTGAGGATCTGGCCAAGAACCACGCCAACACCATACCGGTGATGATGCCGTACATCGATGCATTCTTCATGCCAAGGTCCGCCGGCGATCGTCCCGACGTGGTGCCGGACGGCGCGGTGAACTTCGCGTTCCTCGGCCAGTTTGCCGAGACCCCGCGCGACACGATCTTCACCACCGAATATTCGATGCGCACCGGCATGGAGGCCGTGTACACGCTGTGCGACGTGGATCGCGGTGTACCGGAGGTGTGGGGTTCGGTCTACGACATACGCGACCTGCTCAACGCCACGGTGATGCTGCGCGACGGCAAGCCGATCACCGATATGAACCTCAACATCGTCGAGAAGACGCTGCTGAAGCAGGTCCTGAAGAAGCTGGATGCCACGGATGTGCCGAAGCTACTCAAGGAATACGGCGTGATCTGAGCCGATTGCACCCACGTCCGTCCACCGCCGCTATTCCGCGTCGGGCAACACATACGGTGGGCGGACGTGATATTTCCGACAAAGGCGCCGGACGCAAAAAGGTGGGAACCCACGTACTGTGGATTCCCACCTTTTCATATGCGTTTCATGCGATCGAACGCGATAGCCCGCGTATCAATCGCAGCGAACTCACTTCTGGCCCTGAGCGGCGACGGCGGCGGCACCGGCAGCGGCGGCTTCCGGATCCAGGTACTCGCCACGCGGCTTGATCGGCTTGAAGTTCTCGTCCAGCTCGTACAGCAGCGGCATTGCGGTCGGGATGTTGACCTTGGCGATCTCCTCTTCGGAGAGGTTGTCAAGCATCTTCACGATGGCGCGCAGGCTGTTGCCGTGAGCGGCGATCAGAACGGTCTTGCCGGCCTTCAGCTCCGGCTCGATGTCGGACTTGAAGTACGGCTCGACACGCTTGACCACATCGGCCAGGCACTCGGCTTCCGGAACCGGATCGCCGGTGTAGCGCGGATCATGGTTCTGCGCGTACTCGTCGTTCGGATCGATCTCGGGCGGCGGGGTGGCGTAGGAACGACGCCACAGCATGAACTTCTCGTCGCCGTACTCTTCGCGGATGGTGGTCTTGTTCTTGCCCTGCAGAGCGCCGTAGTGACGCTCGTTGAGACGCCAGCTGCGCTTGACGGGGATCCACAGGCGATCGGCCTCATCCAGCGCGTAGTTGGCGGTGTTGATGGCGCGGCGCAGCATCGAAGTGAAGACGATATCCGGAAGGACGTTCTTCTCCTTGAGCAGGCGGCCGCCGTTCTTGGCTTCCTCGACGCCCTGTTCGGTCAGCGGGACATCGACCCAGCCGGTGAACTGATTGGTTTTATTCCATGCGCTCTGTCCATGACGGAGCAGTACTAGTTTGTAAGTCATAGTTGCCAGTCTACCGCCTTGTGCGGCCAACACAACCGGTGATGACGATTATTCGGTTACGGTCATGCAACAATTTTCATTCCGATGCACGGACGTTTGCAGTCGAGCTCAAGCGAACGCCACCGTTGCGACGAATGCGGCGGCGAGCGCCAGCGAGGCGAAGGTGCAAAGCGGCAGTGCTTTGCCGTAGTGTTTTCTTGCGATTGCGACGGCTGTGGCAGCGCATATCGCGCAGGTAATCGCCAGCATGACGATTGTCGAGATCGTGCACGCCGATTGCAGCTTGGCATACGCGACAGCCAGCAGCACGGCAGCGGCCAGCAGCACGATCGTGAATACGGTACCGTTGCGACGGCCCAAAGCGGTCATCCACGTATGCTTGCCATGCTCACGATCGGATTCGATATCACGCAGGTTGTTGACGCACAGGACCGCGACGGCGATGAGGCCGACGTTCATGCCGCCGAACACGCCCGCCAAGGAGACCGTGCCGGTCAAAGCAAACATCGTGCCGCAGGTGGCAACCAGGCCGAAGAAGACGAATACGAATATCTCACCCAAATAGTGGTAGCCGTAGGAGTGTTTGCCGCCGACATAGCACCATCCGGCCACGAGGCAGGCGATGCCGATCAGAATGAGCCACCAGTAGCCGGTCAATGCGATGACGGCCAGACCGCACAGGCAGGCAATCAGCGCGTTGATTCCGGCCGCGGCCAGCACTTTTCTGGGATTCACGCCGGATGCGACGAGACGGGCGGGACCACGCTGGGACTGCGATGCCTGAGACGAAACCGGTCTTGAATTCCGTTCCGTAGGCTGATTCTCCGAATCGATGGCACGCCCCTCATCGGTGCCACGCACACCGTCGGAATAGTCGTTTGCATAATTCGCGGCGATCTGCAGGAACAATGCCACGCAGCCGCACAGCACCGCCACCACAGCAAACCAGCCCACCGAACGCTGGCAAACACCGACCAGCGAGCCAAGCTTCCACTCCCCCAGGTCATGCTGCCCGCCGAAGAGCGGACACGGCTCGTGCAGCAGATCACCGCCCTGCGAATACACGAATGCGCCCTGCCACGACAGCGCAGTGCCAATAACCACCGGAGCGATCGCCAATGGCAACGTCTTCAGGCGAGCGCCGCGAACCCAAGTCAATACCTGCATGAACGCCATTCTACGTGCGGTTCAGGTTTCCGGGTGGCCCCACTTTTCGGTGAGCCATATGGCGATCGCCTGGCTGCGCGTCCTGGCATTGAGCTTCGCCATGGCACGTTTGGTGTGGGTTTTGACCGTGAGCCACACACACGTCTACATATACTGACTGGTGATATGAATTCCTGATTGACCAACGCACAGGAAGACCCATTGACGGAGGGAGACGCCATGTTGGCCCCATGGTGGCGCAGAGCCGTAGCATACGTCATTCGCATCATATTGCCGGCATCGTTGCTGTCACAGCTGATAGGAAGCATCCTGTTCGACAGATCCTCACCGGATGGAACAACCGGATTCTGGCTATTCGCCGTATCCGCCGTCGCCGCCGGCATGTTCTCCACATGGTCCACGCACAACGGTCAATCCTGGGCGCATCGTCTGCTCAGGATCCAGGTATGCAATCAGGATTCCGGAACTCCCATAACCGGCTTGGCCATGGGACTACGCGAGATAGCGCACATCGTTGGGCACCGCTATGTATCGGTTTCCTTTGGCCATTATGGGACAAGAACAATCAGACCTTCGCCGACAAACTCGTCAACACGATAGTGGTGAATGTGGCCTAGTTCATGCAGCGTGTCTAGCTTCAATGTTTCGCAGACATTCCCCGCTATTCTTCACAGCAGCACGAAACACCAGATGAAACACATTCTCAAATGCGAAAAGGGCGCTTCCCTATCGGAAAACGCCCTTAGATTTTCTTGCCTCAGTTCAGCGGCTTCATTTTAAAAGGATGGCTCCGGCGGAAACGGATACCTTCGTCGGCGAACAGTCCACAGGACTGTTCTTCTCCTCGGGCGGCATCCTGCCAAGCGGGATGCCGCGCCTCGCGTCAAACCGATATGAACTGAGCTTCGCTCAGTTCAGCGGTTTGACCAGCGGGAAGGTGATGGTCTCGCGGATGGTGGCGCCGGTCAGCGCGATGAGCAGTCGGTCGATACCCATGCCCATGCCGCCTGCCGGAGGCATGCCCACGCCGAGGGCCTCCAAAAAGTCCTCATCGATGTCGCAGGCCTCTTCATCGCCGGCGAGCGCGTCCTTGGCCTGGGCCACGAAGCGTTCGCGCTGCACGACCGGGTCGTTGAGCTCGGAGTAGCCGGTGGCCAGCTCGAAGCCGCGCACGTAGAGATCCCACTTCTCGACCACGCCGGCCTTGGAGCGGTGGCCCTTGACCAGCGGGGAGGTTTCGACCGGGAAGTCGCGCACGAAGGTCGGCTCGTACAGCTTGTCCTCGTAGAAGTGCTCCCACAGGTGTTCGACGAGCTTGCCGTGGTTCTCCACGTCATCGCGCTCCACGCCGAGCTTGTCGGCGATCTCGCCCAGGTGCTCCACGGAGGTGCCGGGGTTGTCCGGGCCGCCGTTTGGCACGATCTCCTCGCCCAGAGCTTCGGAGAGGGAGTCATACATGCTGATGGTCTTCCATTCGCCGCCGAAGTCGTATTCGGTGCCGTCCAGCAGGGTCACCTTGTGGCTGCCGAACACGTCCATGGCGGTGTCCTGCACAAGCTGCTTGACGAGCGCGCCGATGGTGTCGTAGTTGCCGTAGGCCTGGTAGGCCTCGACCATGGTGAATTCCGGGGCGTGGGTGGCGTCGACGCCTTCGTTGCGGAAGTCGCGGTTGATTTCGAACACGCGGTCGATGCCGCCGACGAGGCAGCGCTTCAAGAACAGTTCCGGCGCGATGCGCAGGTAGAGGTCCAGGTCGAAGGCGTTCATGTGCGTGGTGAACGGACGTGCCGCGGCACCGCCGTGCACGGTCTGCAGCATCGGGGTTTCGACCTCGAGGAAGTCGTGGTCGGCGAAGGTCTTGCGCAGGGAGGCGACGGCCTTGGAACGGTTGCGCACCATGTTGCGGATCTTCTCGTCCGCGATCATGCCGATGTACGGCTTGCGGGTGCGGGTGTCTTCATTCAGTTCCTTGTGCAGGGCCGGCAGCGGCTGCAGCGCCTTGGCGGCGATGGCCCATTCGGTGGCGAACACGGACAGTTCGCCGGTCTTAGAGGCGATCACGCGGCCCTTGATGAACAGGTGGTCGCCCAGGTCGACCAGCTGCTTGAACTGCTTGAGGGAATCGGCGCCGATCTCCTTCTTGGAGATCATGCCCTGGATCTTGGTGCCGTCGCCGGCGGCGAGCTGCACGAAGCACAGGCCGCCCGCGTTGCGCAGGAACAGCACGCGGCCGGCGATGCCGACCACGTCCTCGGTCTCGTCGCCCGCTTCGAGCTTGCCGTCGTACTTGGCGCGGACCTCTTCGATGGTGGCGGTGACGTCGAGGGTCACCGGGTACGGCTGGATGCCTTCCTTGAGCATCATGGCGCGCTTGGCCACGCGCATCTGCACCTGCTCCGGGTGGGCAAGGGGGCCGAATTCCTTGTTGGACGGGTCCACGGCCTCGTCCAACGTGGCGCCGTCGTTGATCTTGGCGCGGATCGCAGCATCCTGCTGCAGCAGCATTTCGGCGCGCTCCACCGTGGTCATAGTGGGGACCGCAGCCTCGTCCTCATTCTGGTTTTCTTGGGATTCATTGGTCTCAGTCATAAGCCAACAGTGTACCGAGAAGCCACTACACAACACGCGACACGCCGTATTTGCAAGCGCCGCGCAATCGTGTAACATAACCAACTGTTGCCAAACGGGCTGTAGCGCAGCTTGGTAGCGCGCTTCGTTCGGGACGAAGAGGCCGCGGGTTCAAATCCCGCCAGCCCGACAACTAAGGCGGAACTTCGGTTCCGCCTTTTTCTTTGCCTTTCCATCAAACCGACGCTAGGCATCGCCTCACCGTCGATTTCGCGGAAATCGCAATATCGAACCGACGCCCGGCACCATCCAAGTGCCACACCAAGCATCGGTTCTGTGGAAAATCCAAAATAAGGAATCCCCATGAAGAGAAGCATTCTGGCGCTGGCATCCGGCGCCTTCATCCTCGGCGCCGCCGAATTCGTGATGATGGGCATCCTGCCCCAGACGGCCGCCGCCATGCATGTCAGCATCCCCGCGGCCGGCCATTACATCTCCGCATACGCCATCGGCGTGTGCGTCGGCACGCTGATCCTGGTGTTCGGCCGCAAGGTGCCGCCGAAGCATCTCATCATCCTGTTCATGGCCATCGCGCTGGTCGGCAACACGCTCAGCGCCGTCTCCTTCTGCTCGCCGATGCTGCTGGTGGCGCGTTTCATCTCCGGACTGCCGCACGGCGCGTTCTTCGGCACGGCCACGCTGATCGCCAAGACGCTTGCGGACGAGGGCAAGGAGGCGCAGTCCGTGTCCATGATGGTGATGGGACAGACGGTGGCCAACATGCTGGGCGTCCCCGCGGGAACATTGCTCGCCGAGGCGATGTCCTGGCGGCTGGCGTTCGCAATCCTGGCCGCTTGGGCGCTCATGACGATCGTCGTGGTGATCTCGTGGGTTCCATCCATCGAGCCAATCAAGGACGCCGGCATCAAGGGGCAGTTCCGATTCCTCACCCATCCCGGCCCGTGGCTGATCCTGCTGGCCGTGTTCTTCGGCAACTCCGGCATCTTCTGCTGGTGGAGCTACGTGTCGCCATGGCTGCAGAAAACCGGCGGATGGCCGGCTGCGATGGTGCCGATGCTGATGGTGCTCGCCGGTCTCGGTATGGTGGTCGGCGGCATTGCGGGCGGCAGGCTGACCGACCTGTGGAAGGCGGGCGCGACCGCGGCGCTGTCGCACGGCATCGCCCTGTGCGGACTGTTGCTGGTATTCCTGCTGCCCGGCAACCATGCGACCACCGCGCTGCTGACGTTCATCATCGGCTTCGCGCTGTTCTTCAATTCGTCCCCGCAGCAGCTGCTGATGGTGCAGGCCGGTGAGGGCGGCGGCGAGCTGATCGCCGGCGCCGCCGTGCAGATCGCCTTCAATTTCGGCAATGCGGTCGGTTCCATCGTCGGCGGCGCGGCCTTGACCGCGACTGCGATGAACTACCATTTCACCGGCCTGGCAGGCGCGCCGATCAGTCTGCTTGCCGTAATCCTGCTGGTGCTCTACACCCGCCGCTACGAAACCCGCGCCTAGCCACACCCACCCCATCCCCAATCCACTCAATCCCAATCCCACCATCGGTTCCATCGCCCCCATGCCGCCAAACCGACGCCTAGAGGAGCCTAAGCGTCGGTTTGGCGGAAATCGCGATATCAAACCGATGCTTGGAGCGCTCACCGTCGGTTTGGCGGCACGGCTTCCGCGGAACCGACGCTCAGCAGCCTCCCACCGTCGGTTTGGCGGAAAGGAGGCGATGGAACCGACGGATTTCCACATATCCACAGGCGGATTGTGGAAGGGGTTATTGCGTTTTTCCCCTGGTTTCGCGCTGCTTTACGGCAAGAGAGCGTTGACTTGCGGCGCAGGGATTGCGATTGCGCCGCCGATTCCCCATGATTTCGCGTTTTCCATGCCACAAACGCTGAACACGACTAGAGTGGCGTACCGTGCGAAGCATTGTGAAACGAATTCTCGTCACCTGCGCGGCGACCACCGCGCTGGCGCTTCTTCTGACCATGGTCTTATGCGCGCTCGGCAATGCGATGGCGCCGAAATGGCAGGTCGAGCCGTTCACGGACCATATCACGCCCACTACGGCCAGCACCGCCATCCAAGCCGTCAACCCGACCACGGGCGCCGTGCTCAAAACCCCGCAGGAAGGCGCGTACCGCACCAAGGAAACGCATATCACGGTCGCGTTGGACGGTGACAAAACCGTGAACGCCATCGTCCGCGAGCCGCTCGACGCTCCGGCAGACCGTCCCGCATGCCTGTTCCTGCACGGCTCGGGTACCGGCAAATCGTCTGAGGCGTTCGGCGACGTGGCGAACGCGATGGCGTCGGCCGGCATCACCACCCTCGTGCCTGACAAGCGGCTTGACAACTACACGATGCTGCACCGCGACTACGTGTCCAGCGCGCGCGACTATGCGAAATCGCTGGAAATCCTGAGAAACTGGCCAGGCGTGAGCAAGTCGGAAACCGGCATCTACGCCGAATCGGAGGGCACGTGGATCGCCACCGTGCTGACACAACAACATCCGGACCTCGCCTTCGCCATCCTCACCTCTCCCCCGGTTGTTTCGGGCCGCCAGCAGATGACGCTCGCCGCCACCAATTATCTGACCGCAGCCGGCGCGCCCAACGCAGTCAAGCAACTCATTCCGCGCATCACCAGCCTTGGCACGCAACGCATGGGACTCGCCTACGCGGATTTCGACGCGGCCAAATACCGCACATCGCTCACCATGCCGCTGCTCATCAATTACGGTGTCAAAGACACGGCCATGCCTGTCGAACAGGGCGCACGGCTGCTGACCAAAGCCGCGAACCAGGCCGGCAACACGAATGTGACGCTGCGGTATTACGACGCGAACCACCAGCTGCGAACCGGTTCGAACCAGACGGTTCCGGGACTGCCATTGGAGCCGCATTACACGCACGATCTGGAGGATTGGATCAACGCGGTGGCAAGCGGCACGGGCGCGGACGATTGGGCGACGCCGATGGTCGCCGGAGCGCAACCGGACCAGACGGTCACGGCACCGCTGCAGACCCCGCCCGCGCTGGTGAAATCGATGGGCGTAATCATCGGCGCAATCGCGGTTTGCCTGCTGTGCGCATTGCTGGCGATGTGCGGCGCGCCGATTCTGCTCATCGCCGGCTGGGTGCGCGAGCGCCGTGCGTCACGGCGGATATCACGCGATTCAGCTTCGGTGGATTCGACCATTTCGAACGTCTCTCCAAGCCTGTCCGCGCAGCCGAACGTGGCGCATCCGATCGGAATAACCGACCATCGTTTCCCAACCAGCATGCGCACCGCACTGATAATCAACACCCTTCTTGCCGTCGGCACGACCGGCGTGTTCCTGGCGTATCTGGTCACCGTCATCATCGATGCAATCTCATTGACGGACAATTCGGCGGTGCTTGCCAAGAACTGGCATGTCATCGTCACACTCACGTGGCTGAGCCTTGTCGCGTTCGCCTGGCTGCTGGCGGAAATCATCGTGGACATGTGCCGTCGTCATGCCGAAAACCGCGCGATCGCAGACATGAACACCACCGCGAATACGAAAACGCATATGAAGAATGGCCACGATGCCACAACCGGAATCCGATGCGAATCGAAAGAAAATGGAAAAGCATGCATCGGATCCGGCCATGTCATCGTGGCCACGTGCGTGGTGGTGTCGGCGGCGTTATCATTGACGCTGCTGGCCTTCTGGGGATTGTTCTGCTGACCGGCGCTCCTGGCGGCGCAGACGCACCGCGGCGACGACGGCCCAGACCACGGAGATGACGAGCAGCAACGCGCCGAGGCCTCCGACCACGTAGAAGAACAGCGTCGAGGGATTCGGCATCCACCGCCATGCGCCGATGGGCAGCAGGCACAGCGCGGACATCAGGCCGACCAGGCAGAAGAACACACCCAGCACGATGGTTCCGGTGCTTGGTCCGGACGGGCGGATGACCAGATCACCGTCCGTTTTGCCGATGCGCACCTGTTTGGAGGAGTCGACCGGCCTAATCGGATTGGCTGGACCAGCCTGATGCGCCGATCGGCCCGTGGAATCTCCGCGCATATCCTGTTCAGAGGTCTCCTGCGATTCGAACTTCTCTTGCGGTTCCGTTCCACCGTCGAACGGCCGCTGGAACGATTCGGTTTTCGCCTCGTCCGGATCGCCGGCGACCGGCAGGGTTTCCGTAGGCTCGTCCGCGACATCCGCGATTCCCAAGACGTCGGTCAACGGCACTTCGCGGGTTTTCTCGTCGCTCATTTCGTCTCCTTTCCTTCGGCGCTCTTTCCTTCGGCGTTCTTTCCGTTAGTATTCTTTCCGCCGGTGCTGCCGTGCGATTGGCCGCCAGTCGTTCCCAGCGGCAGCTTGCTGTCGGACGCGTACTGCATGGTGACGCTGCCGCCGACCGTTCCATCGACGTTGACATACAGGTCCGGCTCCTCCGGAGCCTTGTCCGAATCGATCGACGGCCAATACCACTTGTTCTCGTAGATCGTTTTGAACGCCTTGTCCAGATCCGTGCCGTCGTATACCGAATCGTACGGATCGTCCTCAGTGTCCGATTCATCGGATTCGTCCTGATCGTCGGCATCGTCCGAACCATCATCGTCCGAATCCTCGGGATCGGTGGTGCCGTCGAGCGCCGGAACGCCCTTGTTCACCCCATGGTGGCCA
>NZ_JBNMKH010000005.1:0-50298 GCF_050874245.1 Bifidobacterium sp.
AATCAGGCTGCCAAGCACGGTCGGACCGGTCCAACCCACAGACGCATGAGCGGCCACGCCGACCGGCTTGTCCACCACGACGACGTCGTCATCCTCGTAAACGACCGCCATATCATGGGCGATTGGTTCAGGCTGGGCACGTTCCTCCACGATGTCGAATTCGACGGTTTCCCCCGCCTGCAGATTCGACGATTTGGAGATGTCCCTGCCAAGCACGCGCGCCTGTCCGCTTTCGATGAGATCCGCCGCTTTGGCACGGGAGATGCCGAGCATTTTGGCGACGGCCACGTCGAATCGTCTGCCGACGAGCGCGTCGGGAGCAGGTACGAGCCGGCTCATGCTGTCTTCGCCCCGTCAACGGTTCCGTTGGATTCCTTGGAGCCTTCGAGCTCGTCAAGATCCTGCCGGCTGTACGATTCGCCGAAAAGCAGCAGCAATACCGCGGCGACGCCGGCGAACATGAGGAATACGTCAGCCACATTACCGACGGACCATCCATAGTTCAGAAAGTCCACGACCTTGCCGTTGAGGAATCCCTGGGCGTAGGCCACGCGGTCGATGAGATTGCCGAACGCGCCTGCGAAACCGAAGGCGAACACCACCGTCCATTTCATGGAGATGGTGCGTACGACCAGCACCACCAACGCCACGCAGGCCGCCATCGCCAGCAGGGAAATCAGCCAGGTCATGCCGGAACCCATACCGAGGGAGGCTCCCGGATTGCGTACCAGTGTGAACGACAACAGTCCGGGAATCACACGTATGGTACGTCCGTCGGACAATGCGAACAACGCCCACAACTTGGTAAGCTGATCAATCGCAATCGCCGCGATCGCAATACACGCAAAGACGGCCACGCGGTTGCGTAGCCGTCTTTGATCATTCTTCATGATGTCAGACACAGGCTAATCTCAGTCGTTGTTGTCCTGGGAATCCTGGTCGTAATTGTTCGAGTCGGACACCTGGTTGACGAGCTGACCGAGGAAGTCGGTGAGTCGTGCACGGTATTCGGTCTCGAACTGCTTGAGGCCCTTGATGTTGCCTTCGATAACCTTGGTCTGGGTCTCGAGATTGTCACGAACCTGCTGAGCGTAGTCATCGGCGGCGGTACGGGTCTTCGAATCATAATCGAACGCGCGCTTCTGAACCTCTGCCTCGTAGGTGTCGGCCTCAGTGTGCTTGTTGGAGAAGTACGTATCGGCGTCCTGGGTCTTCTGAGCAAGATAGTTGTCGCCATCCTGCTGCTTCTGGGCCAGATACGCGTCGCCTTCCTGCTGCCTGCCGGCCAGGTAGTTATCGCCATCCTGCTTCTTGCCAGCAAGATAGTCGTCGCCTTCCTGGGTCTTCTGAGCGAGGTAGGTATTGCCCTCCTCGGTCTTCTGAGCCAGATACGCGTCGCCATCCTGGGTCTTCTGGTTCAGGTAGGCATCGCCTTCCTGCTGCTTCTGGGCCAGATAGTTGTCGCCATCCTGGGTCTTCTGATCCATGTAGCCGTCTGCATTGGCACGAGTATCGGCGGAGTACTGGTCAGCCTCGGAACGGGTGCGGTTGGAGTAGTCGTTGGCGTTGCCGATGATCTCCTCGTACTTGCGCTGGCTTTCCTCGGTGATTTCCTTCGCCTTCGCCTTGCCCTTGTCGACGTACTGGTCGTGCAGCTGCATAGCCAGCGTCAGCATGGCGGTGGCGCGCTCCGGCTCAGTGTTCGCGGACGCCGCGGCGCCGGCGATCTTCTGCAGGCTACCGGTCTCGGTGCTCGGCTCGGACTTGGAGACCTGCTCACGCAGCTGTGCCTCACGTTCCTGGGACTCCTGCAGCTGCTGTGCAAGCTGCTGAATCTGGGCGTTCTGCTGCTGGATCTGCGCGGCCTGCTGCTGAACCTGATTGTCCTGCTGCTGCGATGCGGCCGCATGCTGCTGGGTCAGCTGCTGCGCCTGCGCGACCTGACCCTGGGCCTCCTCAAGCTTGGCGGTGAGCTGTTCGATCTGTTCACGCTGGCGCTGAGCCACGACCACCTGTTCCTGGGCGGAGGCCAGCTGACGGGACAGGTCCTCGGTCTGGGCGCGGAACGTGTCACGCTCACGCTGCACCGACATAAGCTGCTCGCCGAGATCGGCCTGACCGGCTGCCTCAGCGGCCTGAGCGGTAAGCTGGTCAACCTGGGCGGACAGACGATCGATCTGGCCCTTGAGCTGCTCGTTCTGGGAGGACAGTGCACGATTGCTTTCCTCCGCCTCAGACAGCTTGGTCGCTGCGACCTGAGCCGCCTGAGCGGCCTGATCACCCGCGCCGGCGGCCTGAGCGGAAGCGGACTTCAGCGTCTCGTTCTCCTGCTGCAGGGACTGCACCTGTGCGGTCAGCTCGGAAATCTTGGAATTCAGCCCTGCGACATCCGGGCCAAGAGACTGCGTGGCCTGGCCACCGGCCACCGCCTGCTTGCCAAGGGCTTCCACCGTCTCAGTTACCTGATCAAGGAAATCGTCGACCTCATCGACATCGTAGCCTTCCTTGAACCTTACGGTCTGAAAGGTATGCTCCCTAATATCTTTCGGCGTCAACAGAGCCATAAATCCTTACACCTCGCTTTGGGCTTGATGCCTTGCTGTTGTTGCTTTCCGTGTTTGACTTTATCACGAAACGGCAGAGTTTTTGTGGAAAAAGCAGATTTTGTGCGTATTACACGAGGAAATCGATAACAACAAGAACGAAATAAAGAACGATAAATGCCACATCAAAATAAATCGGCCCCATCGGGATAGGGCGGATATACTGCCTCAACCATCGCAGCGGAGGCTCGGTGAGCTGATAAATGGCATCAATCAGAGAGGCCACCACTCCTCGGGGGCGCCACCTGGGAGCCAATGTCGACACCCAGTCGAGAATCATGCGGATGAACAGGACCGTGATGTAGGCGTTCACCAGTATGTGGACGATGTATCTGATCAATGTCAAAATCATGAGAGTCCACTCTACACCCGACTACAGCCAGCGGTGGATACGTAAAACGGCCTCCGAGCAATCGGAGACCGTCAAAAGCAACTGGCAGAGAGGACAACAATCAGTCAGCGAACAGATCATGCGCGGGGCCCTTGTCTTCAGGCTCCTCGACCTTGATGTTCACCTGGGCGGGGCTCAGCAGGAACACCCGCGGGGTCACGCGTTCGATGGAACCCCGCACGCCGAACACGACGCCGGCGGAGAAGTCGACGATGCGATATGCGACAGCCTCGGCCACACCGGTCAGGTTCAGAACCACCGGAATTCCATCACGAATGGCGCGACCGACCATCTGCGCGTCGTCATAGGTCTTCGGATGGATGGTGGTGATACGGCTGACCCTGCCACCCTGGAACGGATTGGACTGTTCCCGAGGAGCGGATGCGACGGAAGTGGTTGTCGAGGAAGAAGGCATCGGGGTCACGGAATGATCCGAATCGAACGAAGTCTTGCCGGCGTCGACCTCCTCATCATCGAAATCATCATCCTCGGCAACGTCGGACATTCCCAAGTACGACATCGCATTCTTCATGAAACCAGCCATGTATCTTCCTTTCGCGTCTTCGCGCTGACTTTACCGCAGGAAATCCGGAATATCGAGGTCGCCCGGGTCATTCGCGGAAACCACTTCGTGCTCGGTGGTCTGGTCGAACGAGGCGACGCTTGGCGCCGGATTGGACGGGATGTAGCTGGACAGCGGCTGCACCTGAGGAGCGGCCGGAGTCACCTGGGTCTGCACCGGCTGCTGCTGGACCGGCTGGACGGGCTTCGGCACACCTGCGGACAACGCGGACAGCGGCACCGTATCGTCCTTCTTGGCCTCGGCCGGCTTCTCTTCGGCGGCCTGGGCGGCCTTCTTGGAAGTCGCATCGAAGCCCGCGGCGATGACGGTGACGCGCACCTCGTCGCCATAGGCGTCGTCCAAGGAAAGACCCCAGATAATCTGGGCTTCCGGGTGGATGGCCTTCTGCACCAACGTGACCGCGGCGGAGGCCTCCTGCAGCTTCAGGTCGGTCGGGCCTGCGATATTGATCAGCGCGCCATGGGCTCCTTCGATGCTTTCCTCCAGCAACGGCGAGCTGATGGCGATTTCGGCGGCCTGCGTGGCACGGTCCTCTCCCCGCGCGGAGCCGATGCCGAACAGTGCGGTGCCTGCGCCACGGAGGATGGCGTTGACATCGTTGAAATCAACGTGGATGTACGAATTCGAAGTAATCAGGTCGGTGATGCCCTGCACACCCGCAAGCAATGCGGTATCGGCGGTCTTGAAGGCATCGACGATGCCAATGGTGCGGTCGGACAACTCGAGCAGGCGATCGTTCGGAATGACGATCAGCGCGTCGACCTCCTTGCGCAGGTTCTCGATGCCAAGCGCCGCGGAAGCGGAACGCTGCGGGCCTTCAAAGCTGAACGGACGGGTGACCACGGCGATGGTCAATGCCCCCTGCTGGTGGGCGGCACGTGCCACGATCGGGCTGGCACCGGTACCGGTGCCGCCGCCTTCGCCACAGGTGACGAACACCATGTCGGATCCCTTGAGCGCCTCTTCGATATCGGACTGATGATCCTGCGCCGCCTTGGCACCCTTCTCCGGGTCGGCACCCGCGCCGAGACCACGGCTGGAAGCATCATTCAGCGAGATTTTGACATCGGCGTCGGATCGCAGCAGATCCTTCGCATCGGTGTTGATCGCAATGAATTCGACGTTCTGAAGACCTTCAGTAATCATGCGATTAACGGCGTTTCCGCCGGCTCCACCGACACCGACGACCTTGATGTTGGTCTTGTCGTTGAAATTGTCAGTCTGGGCAATCTCGCTCACCATAGTCTCCTGTTCACTCACGTACATGCACAACTCTATCGCAATCGTGCCGATACTACACGCACTTTCCCACGCGTGTACCACCGTTTTTTCACTTTTTTACCGTCGCCATACCGATTTCGCCGGGTGCGGGGCGATTTCACCACCGCGACATCGCCGGTTCGGACACCCGCAACCCCACCGTCAGTAGCTGGCATCCATCGGGTCGTCCCCGAACAGGGCCTCGCGCTCCTCGTGCGTGGTTTCCCTAGATTCCAGCCATCCGTAGGGCAGATGCACCTTCTTCGCAAAGCGAACACGACCCCTCGGCTTATCCGCGATTCGTTCCGGGAAACGTATGCTGGGATCCAGCTTGTCTATCTCCCGTCGCACATCCCCAAGATTTTCACATTCCATGAAAGCCCGGCGTGTGGAACCGCCCACAGGGAAGCCTTTCAGATACCACGCGATGTGCTTGCGCAGGTCGTGCACGGCCATCTGCTCGTCGCCATCGTAGAATTCGGTCAGCAGTTCGGCATGACGTTCTATCACATGGCACACATCGCCCAACGTGGGATCGATACGCTCATCACTGCCGGCGAACGCGTTCTTGATATCGGCGAACAGCCATGGACGCCCCTGGCAACCGCGGCCGATCGCCACACCGGCGCAACCGGTCTCGGAGACCATCGCCAAGGCGTCGTTGGCGCCCCAGATATCGCCATTGCCGAAAACCGGGATGTCGAGTTCGGAGACCAGCTCGCCGATGCGGGACCAATCGGAATGGCCGCCGTAGTATTCGGCTGTGGTGCGCGCGTGCAGGGTGACGGCCTTGCAGCCCTCCTCCTGCGCGATATGCCCCGCCTCGAGAAAAGTCTCATGCTCGTGGTCTATGCCGACGCGGATTTTGGCGGTGACCGGCACGTTGGCTTTGTCGCAGACCTTGACCACACGCTGGATGATCTCACGGAACAGATCCATCTTCCATGGCAACGCCGAGCCGCCGCCGCGACGCGTCACCTTGGGAACCGGGCATCCGAAATTGAGGTCGACATGATCGGCCATGTTCTCGTCGATGACGATTTTCGCCGCCTGCTCCACAATCACCGGATTGACGCCGTACAACTGCAGCGAACGAATCTTCTCGCTCGGCGCGAAACGGCATAGCCGGAGGGCTTTCGGATTCCGGGCGACCAGCGCACGGGCGGTGATCATCTCCGCCACGTACAGGCCGTCGGGACCATAGCTTTCGCAGATCACGCGGAACGGCCAGTTGGTGACGCCCGCCATCGGCGAGAGCACCACCGGGGTTTCGACGTGGACCGGCCCCAAATCGACGGGCTTCATAACGGGAGGAACCGACGGCCGTTCCGAGTCGGTACGCGGGTCGAGCACGTCGGATTCCTCGTAGGCATTCACAATGCTATCCGGCATAGGTCAGACTTGTTCCGTTCAACCGTTCGGCATGGCCGATCAGTACAGGCCACCAGCTTCGGCGATCTTGACGGACTCGGGCCATGCCTCGCCGCCCATCTCGACCGGCATCTGCGGCACGCTGACGCGCTTCTCGCCGATGCGCTCGGCGATGTAGCCGGCCACCTTGTCCAGGCTGACGCGTTCCTGCTTCATGGTGTCGCGTTCGCGGATGGTGACGGCCTGGTCGTCCAGGGTGTCGAAGTCGACGGTGACGCACAGCGGGGTGCCGATCTCGTCCTCACGACGGTAGCGGCGGCCAATCGCACCGGCCTCGTCGTAGTCGATCATCCACTCGTTCTGACGCAGGTCGGCGGCGAGCTTCTGCGCCACGTTCTGCAGATCGGGCTTCTTGCTCAGCGGCAGCACGGCGGCCTTGACCGGAGCCAGACGCGGGTCGAGGTGCAGCACGGTGCGCTTGTCCACGCCGCCCTTGGTGTTCGGAGCCTCGTCGACGTCGTAGGCATCAACCAGGAAGCACATGAGGGAACGGGTCAGGCCAGCTGCCGGTTCGATGACGTACGGCACATACTTCTCGCCGGTGGCCTGGTTGAAATAGCTCAGATCCTCGCCGGAGTGCTTGGCGTGGGCGGACAGGTCGAAGTCGGTACGGTTGGCGATGCCTTCGAGCTCGCCCCAATCGGAGCCCTGGAAACCAAACTTGTATTCGATGTCGACGGTGCGCTTCGAATAGTGGGCCAGCTTCTCCTTCGGGTGCTCGTAGTGGCGCAGGTTCTCCGGCTTGACGCCGAGGTCGAGGTACCACTGGGTGCGGGCGTCGATCCAGTACTGGTGCCATGCTTCGTCCTCGCCCGGCTTGACGAAAAACTCCATCTCCATCTGTTCGAACTCGCGGGTGCGGAAGATGAAGTTGCCCGGGGTGATCTCGTTACGGAAGGACTTGCCCATGTTGGCGATGCCGAACGGCGGCTTTTTGCGGGACGAGGTCATGACGTTCTTGAAGTCCACGAAGATGCCCTGCGCGGTTTCAGGACGCAGGTAGTGCAGGGAGTTCTCGTCCTCAACCGGTCCGAGATGGGTGCGCAGCATCATGTTGAAGTCACGCGGTTCGGTCCACTTGCCACGGGTGCCGCAGTCGGGGCAGACGATGTCGGCCATGCCGTTCTCCGGCAGCTTGTCACCATGCTTTTCGGCGTAGGATTCCTCAAGCTTGTCGGAACGCTGGCGCTTGTGGCAGTTGAGGCATTCCACCAGCGGATCGTTGAAGACGGCCACGTGGCCGGAAGCGACCCACACGGGGGTCGGCAGGATGATGGAGGTGTCCACGCCCACCACGTCGCCACGGGTGACGACCATGGAACGCCACCATTCGCGCTTGATATTGTCCTTCAGCGCGACGCCGAGCGGACCGTAATCCCATGCGGAACGGGTTCCACCGTAGATTTCGCCGGCCGGGAAAACAAAGCCACGACGCTTGGCAAGGGATACGACTTCATCGAGTTTGGATACAGCCACAATGCACCTTCTGGAGTGAATGGTTTGGGGTCTTTACAACCGCACAGCCTACCGTCACATGCTGACACCCGCGGCGGACCGCGCATGCACGGCGCGAGGAGGGGCCGGAATACGGAAAAAGGGCCTCCCGCGAATGCGGAAAGGCCCTGGAGGTGAAATGGAAAGTCGGTCCGTCTCGATTATGCGGAACCGTGGGAAGCCACGCCGGCAGGCTCACTGCTTGTTGACGTTCTTGTCCTCGACGGTATCGTTGTCGAGCAGCAGCGACCAGATCTTGCAGTTGAGCGTCACGGAGTTTTTGGAGGCGTCCCCGTCGGTGCTGATCTGGTACTGCACGTCCTCCGGCACGGCGACGCGATTGATGTTCTGCACGCCCTGCACGAAGTTGCGCATCGGATCGTAGTCGCCGGACGCCGTGATGGTCACCGGCACCTGCACCAATGTGCCGGCTTTGATGCTTCCTTGCATTTCAGGAGGCATCACGGCGAGCGTGGCGTCGCTGAAATTCACGGAGGAGATGGTGACTCCGGCGGCTTCGGCCGCACCGTTCAGCGCGTCGATGAACTCCTTCTGGTTGTAACCGTCGGGAATCTGACGCTGCAGCTGGCGCAGACGGTCCTTCTGCAGGCTGATCGTCTCACTGGCCACTCGCAGCTCTTCGATGCGGTCACGCAGGTTCTTGTTGTTCTCATCGATCTGCGCCGTCTGCGCGTTCGCGTCCTTGATATGCGTGATTCGAGGAGAAACACCCACCAGCCATGTGAACATGATCACGATCACGATGCTGAGAGCTAGGGCTATCCATGCGATTCTATGCTTGTTCATGTTTCCTCCCGCTTATCAGTTGGATGAACCGTCGGAGTCGGACGTGTCGGACGAGGCCTGCTGGTCGGCTTCCGACGTGCCCTGCGCAGCCTTGGTGAGACTCTTGCGCAGCTTCTCGAGCAGCGCGCGGTTCTGCTGGTCGGCACCTGCGGAGTTGTCGCTTCGCGAGGTGGTGTTGCCGTCCATCTTCAGGGACACGGTGCCCTCATACGTGTAGGTGGTGCCGTCTTCCTTGGAATCCTTGGTGATGGACTTCACGTAACCGGTCTGGTATGTGGGAATGTCGGCGAAGTTGGCGATGAAGTCCTTGGCCGAGATGAAGCTCGGAGACACGATGCTGAAGTTCACGGTGATCACGCCGTTGCCGGACCAGACCGTTGCGGTGTCCTCGGTGGAGGATGAGCCGCTGTCCGAATCCGAAAGCTGGTAGCTCTTGAGCTCCAGACTCGTGTACTGGCCGCCTGCCGGGAGCGCGCCATTCAACGAATTGGACACCTGCATCC
This sequence comes from Bifidobacterium sp., assembly GCF_050874245.1. Classification (GTDB taxonomy): domain Bacteria; phylum Actinomycetota; class Actinomycetes; order Actinomycetales; family Bifidobacteriaceae; genus Bifidobacterium. Next base: position 9,073 of record NZ_JBNMKH010000005.1, read on the forward strand.
AGTCCATTTCGTCGTACAGCATGGAGATCTTGGCCTTCTGCGAATCGTCCAGCGAATTCAACGTGGCCTCGACGTCCTTGAACTGCGCCTTTTCCTGCTGCAGGGACAGGGTCTTCTGCTGCGCCACGTTCACACGATGATCGGCCCAGGAGGATTGCAATCCCATGAAGGCGCTGACGATCACCGCGATGGCGACCACGAAGATCAGCACATACGTGAGCAGGTACTTGATGGCTCGGTCCCGGTTGAGGCTAACGATGGAACGCGGCAGCAGGTTGGCTCGCGTGTCCCAATCGGCGGGATTCTCCGTGTTGTTGTGAGCGCTGCCCTTCAGCGTGCTGCCGATGTCCGACATATGCATGGACAGCAGCGAGGTCTTCTCTCCCCCTTCGGAGGCTTTCCTACTGGTTATCTCCTTGCCGCGGCCACGATGCGACTTGACGGCTTTGTCTTTGTTCTTCTTCATGATCGCGCTCACCTCGGCTTCTTTCCGATCACCAGTCCAAGCACACCGCCCAGATCGACCGCGTGTGCCACGATGTTCTGCCGTTCCACTTCCTTGGACAGTTTGAAGCGGACGAACGGATCGCCGATGCGCACCACCTTGTTGATGGAGCTGGCCAGCACCGGCGGCAGGCCGATGAGTCGAGCGCCCGCGCCGGCGAGGATGACGCCGCTGATGGGGCTGTCCGCATGGTCGATGTCGTACATGTTCAGCGTGTTGCGGATGCCGACGATGAGCTGCGCCGTGGTTTCACGGATCACCTCTTCGGCTTTTTCGAGCCGCTCGTCACCGGTCACGTTCTGCAGGCCGATCTGGTTCTTGATCCGTTCCGCATCGTCGAAGGAGATGCTCAGCGCGCTGGCGACGCCGTCGCTCACGTCATCGGCGCCGGACGGCACGACTCGCATGTATGCCGGTTTGCCGTCTTTGAGCACGATGACGTCGGTGCAGTTGCCGCTGACGTTGACCACGGCTTCGGTCTGCGTCTGGTTGGAGTCTCCGAACAGACGGGCCAACGCGAATGGGCCGGCGTCTATGGAAGTAATGACAAAACCGGCTTCTTCGGCGGTGCGTGCGGTCTTCTCCAAGCCGCTGCGCAGAGTGGCCACCAAAATGCCATGCAGCTGCTTGCCTTCCTGTTCGTTGTTCACGATGGACATCGGCACGAAGTCCAATTCGGATTCCTCGATGGGAAGCGGAATCATGCCTTTGGCCTGGAACGGCAAAGTGGACCGCAGGTCCGCAAGGGGCATGAACGGGAAATCCGCTTCACGGAACACCATTCGACGGCTCGAATAGACGAGAGCGGTGTTCTCACGCGGGAACTTGAACCGTTCCACCAGCGTCTTCAAAATGCCGGTGACCACGTCGACGTCCACCACTTCGCCATCCACAACGGCTCCGGTGGGAAGTGGAATCGCTTGGAAATGCTTGATGGTGGGCGAATCCGTGTAGGGGCCGTCTATGACCGCCGCCCGTATGGCGTCGTTCCCAATCGACAGCGCCGTTATTGCTCTCATGGTCTCTCCTTATATATATAAGTCCTGAAACACGGATGCGCTATGCGAGTCCGGTGAATTGCAGGTACAGTGTGGCGATTGGTATGCCGGCGAAGATGCCGAGCCAAGCGCCGAGCAGCATCGAAGGGCCAAAAGGAATGCCTCCGTGCAGGCCTACTTTCTTGCTGGCGAGCAGCACCAGACTTACCGCTCCTCCGATGAAGAACGCGGCGAACGCTCCGATGATGAACTGCGGCCAGCCCAGCCATCCAAGCACGAGTCCGAGGATGAACGCGAGTTTGATGTCACCATCCCCCATACCTCCTTTCCAGATGAGGGAAAGCACGAAATAGAACGCGAACAGTATCAACGCGCAAAGCGCTCCGCGTCCGAGGCGCAGCCACTCCCCTGTGCCGAACGATGCCAAGGACAGCAACGCCACGGTGGCGATGAGCGTCGGCAGCAGCACCACGTTGAGGATGAGATGGTGGTCCAGGTCGATGAACGCGATGACGATGGACACGCAGGCGAACACATACAGCAATGGAAGCATCCATGGCGTGTATGCACCAGACAGCCCGCCGATGGTCACGGCAAGGAAGGCGATGCCTCCAAGCGATTCGACCAGCGGGTAGCGCGCGGCGATCGGCTCCTTGCAATGCCGGCATTTCGCGCCGAGCACCAGCCAGGAGATGATGGGGATGTTGTCATACCATGCAATCTGCGCTTTGCATTTCGGGCAGAAGCTGCGTTTCGGATTGGTGATGCTGATGTGGTTCGGCACACGCCAGATCACCACGTTCAGGAACGATCCGAAGATGCAGCCGATGGCGAATGACGCCACCAGCAGAACCACCACGGTAGGAATGTCGTCGATAACACTCATCATCGATCACCAGTTCTTCGTCTTGGAGATGTTGGAATCCACCACCGCGGAAAGATTGGTGTTGGATGGAATGGTGACGGTCGTGGTTTCCGTGGTCCACGTGTAGGAGCCGAAACCACCTTTATGGCCATAATCCACATCGGCGTTCCATGCCTGGGACTTGATGATACGGCCACGCACGTCACGGTTGGATCCGCATTCGAGCATCTTCAGCATGGCATGGCCATCACTGCGATTGTATTGGCGGTCAATCGCTCCGGTACCATCATTCTTCACATAATCGCCGGGATAGATTTCCGTCAGACACAGGTTGCTTGCCGTCTGGAACGTTCCGGCCCATGGATATTGGGTCTTGCCGTCGATCGTGACGGATTTGGACTTGTTGTTCTCGTTGTATCGGGTGAATTTCGTGGCGTCGTTGATATCGGTCGTCAATCCGACGGCGCTGCCCTCGGCCTTCAGATAGTGCACGCCGCCATTCGTGTCGTACAGTCTGATGGTGGTGGTCGTCCCGGATCCATCATCGCTGGAATCCTCGTCATAGTCGGCACGATCGGATGTGAAGTTGAAATTCTCCTTATCGGCGGTCGGGCAGAAATGCGTGGTGACGAAATCGAAGCCTTGCCCCATGATGCTCTTCTGATAGCATTTCGCGTCGAAGTCGCCGGTGCGGACATCGCAGGTATCGGTGTAAACGCTGTTGCCGTCGGCGCTCAGGACCGTGCAGAATCCGGATGACGAATTCACGATCTGCTGTGTGAGGTATCCCGCTTCGCCCGCCTGGCTGAACGATGCTGTGGCATCCTCCATGTCGGCGCCGTTCGAGAAGTACGAGTCGCTGAAATTGCTTGTCCACTTCGTCACCATATAAGCCTGTTCATATGGAGTCGCCTTGATGTTGCCGCCCGCGAAGTGGGGATCGCCCTCATTGTTCGGGTCGGCACCGTAATGGGTGGCTTCCAAACGTTGGAACCTGGTCTTCTTGTCCCGCTGCACGCCCGCGACGGAGTATCCTTTGCTTTCCGGCAGCGGGGATTTGTATTTGGCGGCTTCCGAACTGACTTCCCCCGTCATCTCATTCCAATATCCGGCATTGATGAATCCGTTGTAGAAGATCCACTTCTGGTATTTGTTGAGCAGGCTGTCCGGATCGGATTTCTCGGCCTGCTGCGCGGCCGCATCGGTATAGTAGTCCGACTGGTAACGCACGCCGTACGATTTGCCGCACTTCTGCAAGGTGGCCGGAGCTTTGCCGTCCGCATCTTCAACGCTCACACCGGTGACGCAGAGATTCATATTCGAGGCGAGACGGATGGAATTGTCCTTGTAGTACACCCATGTGTTCAGCGAGGAATACGCGCCGTCGGTACGGCATTCCTCGGTGTATTTGTAAGTGTCGCCACCGGCGTTGTATGCGGCCGGGAGCAGGACCAAGCCGGAGCCCGCCTGGGGCGTCTTCGAAAGGTCAAGGTTCTCCGCGATGGTCTTCTTCTCATCGGTGACCGGAATCGTGGTGGCGAGCATGCAGGTGCGGTTCACCGGATTCAGCGTCGCGGTACCCTTTTTGAGGCCATCGAAATCGGTCCTGTCGGAACTCACCGCGGCGGAGAACTTCACTTCCCCGGACGGATCCGAACCCAGATTCACTCCGGTATAGTCGACCGGGACCCACACGAACTGCGAGTCCAAACGATTGTAGGGAGCCGCGGCATAGAAGCCCATGCCCATTCGACCGCCGCCGGCCACCGTCGAATGCGTCGTAGTGGTCGTATCCGTCGAAGCCCCGATTTTGCAAATGGCGCGTTTCAGTGCCTGGGGCTGCCTGGCATCACCTGACGAACGGCCGTCCTTGTATCTGTTGACAAAGCCGGTTCCGATGATTTCCGCATATTGCGTGTCCTTCAAATCCGATGGATTGGTGATCATGGTGGCCGATGCGCCGTCCGGGTCATCCTTGTAGAAATTGATGCGGACGCGATAGGACAGATCGTCCGGCGTGTAGGATGCCGTGTCTGTCGCGGAGCCGACCTTGTTGAGGGCGACATGGTTCAGCAGCACCGATGCGCCCTCATACTTGGTGAAGGTACCATCCTTGGCACTGTTGCCCGTATCGGCGGTGGTTGCGGGGAGCAGTCCCGCAAGCACATCAAGGCTGCTGGCGCCCTGCAGCTTCTCCAAGGTCTCCTGAAGATAGCTCAGGCCCACTTCAAGGCCGGATTCGGCGGCGTAGTTGGCTTGGGAGTTTTCCTTGTTGTTCTTGTAGGGAATCGCCTGGGCGAACAGGGTTGTCATGACCAGCGCGGAGGTGGTGAGCACCACCATGACGAACAGGATAGCCAGCATCATGGCGGCTCCACGTTCGCCCATACGTTCGCGGAGCTTCGCGCGGTACTTACGATTCAGCCTCGACCACAAACCCGTCTGCTTCATCTTCGGTTCCTACCTTATATATAAGAATGAGTGCGGTTGATCATGCCTATCAGGCGTTGCCGGCCTGGCCGTTGATGGCGTCGAACATGGAGAACATCGGCAGGTACAGGGCCACGACCATGAAGCCGACGACCACGCCAAGGACAAGGATCATCAAAGGTTCGAGCAGCGAAGTGAGCTGCTTGGCCATGGATTGCGCCTCTTCGTCATACGCCCTGCCCGCACTGGCGAGCATCTTGTCGATGGCGCCGGAATCCTCGCCGATGGCCACCATCTGTACCATCATGTTCGGGAAGATCTTCTCGGTGCTCATGCTGTCCGCAAGACGGTAGCCGCGTTCCACCAAGCGTCCGACGCGCTTGGACGCTCCTTCGATCACATAGTTGCCGGATGTGGAACCGACGATGTCGAGCGCCTGAAGGATGGGCACGCCAGAGGCGAGCATAGATGAGAAGTTGTTGCAGAAGCGGGCAAGTGCCACGTTGGTGCTGAGCTTGCCGAACACCGGGGCCTTCAGCGTGAACGGGTCCCACCATGTGCGGATGATGTCCTTGTTGCGGTTGCGCTTCCAGAAAACGGCCAGGGCGATGGCCGCGACGATGATGATCGGCAACGCGTACGGCATCGCCTTGCCCATATCCACCATGATCTGGGTGATGAGAGGCAGCTCCGCCCCCATGGAATCATACATGCTGGCGAACGTCGGCACGATGGTGAGCAGCATAGCCGCGACCAAGACCAACGCGATGCAGAGCACCACGACCGGGTATGCCAAAGCGCCTTTGATCTGGCCTTGAAGCCTCACATCCGCCTCGAAGCTGTCGGCCACGGTGATCAGGGATTTGTCAAGGAAGCCGCCGGTCTCGCCCGCGCGGATCATGTTCACCATGATGGGCGGAAACAGGGTGTCCGGGTCGGCGGCCATGGCCTCGGAGAACGAGGCGCCGCCTTCCACCTGGGCCACGCATACCTGCAACGCCTTGCGCAGTTTCGGATTGGTGACCTGATCGGTGACGATGTTCAACGCTCGGATCAGAGAGACGCCGGCCGCCACCATGGTGGCGAGCTGGCGGGCCATGACGGCGAAGTCCTTCTTGCTGGGGTATTTCTCGAACGCTTTGATGTTGATTTCGGTGTTGAGGCCGGTGCCCGCAGCCGTGTCCACCAGATCCGTGGGATATAGTCCAAGCTTTTTGATGCGTTCGATGGCCTGGTCTCGCGTCTGCGCCTCGACCACGCCCTTCTCTTTGCGCTGACCGTCGAATGAGACGCCCTTGTAACGCCACTGCCTTGTGCCGCCATCCATTTGAACCTGCGCGTCATTGCCGGCCATGTTGCCCCCGAATTTTTTTGTGCTTTGTTTTTTATGGGATATGCAGGTGTCGGGGATGGAAAACCATCCCCGACACTAGACTCAGTGAATCATCACTAAGTCACTTCTTCTTATTATCAGCAGACATCGAACCCAGGGATGAATCGTACGTGTACACCTTCGTACCAGTGTTGTCATCGTGACCCTTGATGGTATAAGCGTTGCCATCGCCCGCGTTCGCCGAAATCGTAATCTCCACACCCTTGGAGACGGTGATCTCCTGGTCGGAGCTGCCCAGGGTGGTCTTGCCCTCCTTGTAGGTCTTAGCCCAGCCGCTATCGAACTTGCCGTTGTTCGCAGTCATGGCGGTCTCGACCACCAAGCTGGCATTCTTCACATCCGACTCAATGGTGGAGTTCCACGCGGACTTGCGCTGGTTCAGGTAGATCGGCACGGCCACCGCGGCGAGGATGCCGATGATGATCACGACCACCAGCAGCTCGACCAGGGTGAAGCCCTTCTCGCCCTTAGCACGACGGTTCAAAGCAGCACGCACGCTCTTCATGATGAATCCTTCTTTCCAAAACCCGAAGACCACCACATCGCTTCCAACGGTGGACCCGAGAAGCGGCCTTCCACGGCCCCTGACGGAACCGCCCTTTTTTATTGTTTTTTCTGGCTCACATAACCAGGTGGCTTCAACTATAGAGCAGAAAAACCAGCCACAAACACAGAATCAACACATTCCCCGATGAGCGCCCGTGCAACAACGCATCACAATTCCATCACAGTTTCATACACATTTTCTTCACAGACAATCACCCCCACCTTCACCTGCGGATCGGCGGGATGCCGCGACCCAACCGACACAATTGGTCCAGCGCTGAACCAATCTTATGAAACGTTTGCAAAGCCACTGAAATCGTTTGCAAGATTTGCATAGCCACACTGCAAAATCCGTGAAGAAAAAAATCACTGAAATCATCACAAAATCGTATTACATCGGCGTGTCGGGGGTTATAAATCGTAAAACCATCTCACAAACGTCACATAACCAATACAAAAAACGGCTCTCCAAAGAGGGTCGTTTAGATGAAAACGTTAAGCAGAAAGCGCTCATCCACACTTGTTGAAATCGACTGATGCGCCGGATGCGACATTACGCGCGGTGAACGACGTGGACGTGTTCGATGTGACCGGCTTGCCGCCCACGAACGAACCTGTGACCGGAGAATACCGGACCACCCGGGTGCTGGCGTCCACCGTGAAAAGACTCGTGTTGAATAATGCGTCGTCCGTGGTGGTGGCTGTGGCGGAGTTCATCACCGATCCAAGCACCACATGTCTGCTCCATGCGCCGGAACCGGCATCATATGGCCTGGTTCTCACCGTCACCGACCCATAGCTGTCCACCGATTTGCCCGACCAGGTGGCTTCCGTGTAGTCGATCACCGCGCATTGCTTCACCCCATCGGAGTCATGGGTGACCAATGCGATCTTGCCGCCCTCGTCCTTGACGCCTTCCGCGTTGCGGATGTATTGGTCCAGGCTGCGCACCGACGTGGCTATCTCCGTAGATGATCTGGCGCGGATGGTGTCGGAACTGGTGGTGTGCAGATACTGCACGATAGACATGGTGAACAAAGTGGACACCACCGCGAAGATGAACAGCGAGACCGTCATCTCCACCAAGGTGACGCCGCCCTGCCCCTCCGCACGTCTGCGCAATACGCGCAACAGCCGGCGGTTCAGACTGAATCCGGAATGCTTTTCTTCCATGATGCGCCTCGATTCCTAGTCTCCGACCACATTGAGCAGCTCGTTGGTGGTGTAGACGGCCGTCGTCTTGCCGTTGTTCATGCCGTCTTTCCAAGTGACGCCCACCACCACGCGGACCATGGGCATATAGGTCTTCGATTCGTAGATGAATCCCTTGGTGGGAATGGAATTCCGGCTCAATATCGCGGATTTCAACGACGAGTCCTCGGTACCGTCCAATCCGGCGATGCTCGAGCCGCCGCTGATGCCGAGGGCCGAGGCGGTTTTGCAATCCATGGTTCCGCTCAGCCGATAGCATTTCTCCACCACGGTGTTCACCGTATACTTGGTCTGTTTGGCATCTTTGCCTGTGGTGGCACGCACCGGCTGGATGTATTTGCCGGCATCCGTGTCCGGCGTATCCGTCGCAGCCAGATCCGAAGGCTGGGAGCTTATAGCCCCCACCGCGGCGAGATTAGCCTGCGCTTGATTGACGCCATCCACTCCCATGCCGGCCAGCAGATCGACATAATACTGAGCCGGCTTCGATTTGTCGTCCGCTATCTGCGCCCTCATACGTTCGATACCGTCACTGCCCAATGAGACGGCGGTGGACCGCTGCTGCTGGGCGTATGACGTGTGGATGGCCGTGATGGCGAACTGCGCCGCGGCCAGACCGGTGACGCTCAGCACCACCACGGCCACCAGCACCTCCACCAAAGTGAAGCCCGCCTCACCCCGATTCGTCAATCGTTTGACACGACCTGCCGCAAGCCCTGCCACATTGCCGCTTCCCGCTCGCTCCATGAGCAGCTCCTTCAGTGCGAAAATCACCCCATCTTTGGAGGTGACAGGAATTTTCTCAGAACCGTAGACGCTTCGGTCCTTCACAGATATCCGATACTGTATCACGAATTCCATGCCAACGATTGCATACCCCGGCAAATATGCATCTGGCTCGATTTTGCCGGGCTGACGCGCTAATATATGTGGAAGTGACACGTCGCAAGGCGTGGCCACAGCTCACATGACCTTAGAAAACTGAACATTCTTGAGCCCGCGGATGCCAACATTTGCAAGGGTTCTTGTTCTTATGCCGCGCACACCAGTCCACGGTCCAGGAGGTCATTATGAGCGACGCTGGTTCAGGAGGGCGTTTCCCCTTCCTCAAACGCAATCGAAACGAAGACACGCCGAGCAGCTTCTCTCAGCGTATGGATCCGCATGTTCCGACAACGGGTGAGATCAACCAGATCTTCGCGCCAAGCCAACCACGTCACGCAGCCGCTTCGGCCAACGACGCCACCGGCGACTTCCCGGCCATGCCCGATCCGAAGAACGGCATGGATGAAAAAACCGAACGCCAATACGCCATGGCGCTGGCCCAAGGCATGAGTCTGCCGTTCGTCGATCTTAACGAGTACCAGATCGACAAGGAAGTCGTCAATATGGTGCCCGACGACCTGTGCCGCACCAACCAGCTTCTGCCGCTGTCCATCGTCAATGGACGCATCACCGTGGCCATGGCCGATCCGAAGAACTTCGCCGCCATCGACGACGTCTCCGCGACCACCGGCATGCCGGTCATCCCCATGGTCGCCATGCCTTCGCAGGTCAGGGAATCCATCAACCGCTATCTGCGAGCCAACGCCGAGCTGAACGAGCTTTCGCAGGAAATCGCGGCGACCGCGAAGAAGGAGGTCGACCTCGAGGAGGACAACGCCGAGGATGCCTCCCCCGTCGCACGATTCGTCAGCCTGCTCATCAACCAGGCCATCGACGACCACTGCTCCGACATCCACATCGAACCGCAGGAAGACGGCCTGCTGGTACGCTACCGTATCGACGGCGTGCTGCACGTGTTCCAAAAGGCGCCGAAGGCCATGACCCAGGGCGTGATCAGCCGCATCAAGGTCATGTCCGACATGGACATCGGCGAGCGCCGCAAGCCGCAGGATGGCCGTATCACCGTCAGGCACAACGGCAAAAAGGTGGATCTTCGTGTGGCCGCGCTGCCTACGGTGTGGGGCGAGAAGATCGTCATGCGAATCCTGAGCACGCCTTCCGGCAATCTCAAGGTGGAGGATCTGAACTTCAGCCAGCGCAATTTCGACGTGTTCTCCAAAGCGTACAACCGTCCATATGGTCTGGTGCTGGTCACCGGTCCTACGGGTTCTGGTAAGTCGACCACCCTGTACGCCACTTTGGGTGATGTGGCGAAGCCGGAAATCAACATCATCACCGTTGAGGACCCGGTGGAGTTCCGCATGAAGGGCATCAACCAGGTGCAGGTCAACAACAAGGCCGGCATGACGTTCGCCGCGGCCCTTCGTTCGATTCTTCGTGCCGATCCGGATGTGGTGCTCATCGGTGAGATCCGTGACGAGGAGACCGCCAACATCGCCATCGAAGCTTCGTTGACGGGCCACTTGGTACTGTCCACGCTGCATACCAACGATGCGCCAAGCGCCGTCACCCGTTTGACTGAAATGGGCGTGGAACCGTTCCTGCTGAGCTCGTCGCTCGCCGCGGTCATGGCCCAACGACTCGCCCGACGCCTGTGCAAGAAGTGCAAGCGTCAGGACACCGCCACTGAGGTGGAGCTCAGGATGATGGGCGTGGACCGCAAGCCCGGAACTCCTCTCCCCACGGTGTGGCGTCCGGTAGGTTGCCGTGAATGCGCCAACACCGGCTATAGCGGGCGTGTGGCCATCCAGCAGGTCATGGGCGTGGATTCCACTATGGAGGATCTCATCGCCCGTGGCGCCACTTCTATCGATATCGACAAGGCCGCAAGGGAACAAGGCATGACCACTCTTCGTGAGGATGGTTGGCAGAAGGTCCTTCAAGGCATCACCTCCGTGGAGGAAGTGCTCCGCGTGACGGTGTGAGGAAAGTGAGCGTGCATCATGAGCGCAATCAGCATTTTCAATGTGTTCGGCAAGGAAGGCAAGTCGCAGAAGACCCAGCAGCCGGCGCAGCAGTCTCAACAGCAAAGGACGGCAATGACCGACGAACAATCGACGTGGGACGGCCCCAACGCCCTTGCGGGGCTTAAGGGCGTGACCATTCCGAATACGGCGCCGACATTCGGCGGCGGCGATCCGAACAAGGGGCGTCATTGGTCGACCGACGACGCCATCCAAGTGGGCGACAGCGATCTAAGGAACATTTTCTCCACCATGGATTCCATGCCGGCGGTGCAACAGGATGAGGTGGATATTCCCGGTTCAGCGCCGGATAAGCAGCAGACGCAAGTGCAACCGCCCGTGCAACAGACGCAGCAGACTGCCGTCACACAGCCCATTGGACAACAACCTGCCGTTGCCCAATCACAGCCGACGGTGCAACAGCAGCCATCCGCACAGCCAATCGCACAGCCTGTTGCGCAGCCCGCACCACAACAGGAATACCGGCAGCTGCAGAATGTGGAGCAGACCTTCCAATCGTCCGAAAGCCAGACGCAGCCCGTCATACAGCAGGACGCGGTCCAACCGAAGCAGGACACGTACATATTCCCGTCGACGCCCGAAAACCAGCAGGTCGATTCCGACCAGCTGCAGTTCGACGCTGATATCGATGCCACTGAACCCACTCCCAAAAGAGTGGAATCCGGCCCCATCCAGCAGATAGACAGCGAGCCTCCGGCATTCGTGCCAGGCAACACGCCTTTTGCGAAGACCCAGGCCGATGTCACGCAGACCGCGGTGCAGAGCAATCCGCTGGTCATCAACCACATTCCGCAGAACGCCATGTATCAGGTGCCGAGACAGCCACAGGTCATGCCTTTCGCGGATTTCGTGGTGCCTGAAACCAGTGATTCCGACGAGGATGCGGTGCCGAAGGAACGCAAGGTCAAAGCCCAGCAGGTGGAGGATCTACTGCGCGCGGAGCATCCTGAGGCGGATGACGAGTTCGTTGCCGCGATCCGCCAGCTGGTGGAGCTCAACGCCTCCGATTTGCATCTGGTAGTCAACGATCCGCCGATGCTGCGCGTGGATGGCAAGCTGAGACCGGCCAAGGGCCTGAACGTGTGGGATAAGAACCGCACATACGAGGCCGTGAAGGTCATGACCAACGAATTGGAGCTTGAACGGTTCAAAGAGGATTGGGAGCTCGATGTCTCCTTCGCGATCGGCGATCTGCTCCGTTTCCGCGTGAACGTGTACCACGACCGTATGGGCGTGTGCGCCGCGCTCCGTACCATTCCGACCACCATCAAAACCGCTCAGGAACTGGGGCTTGACCCGCGTATCGCCGATCTGGCGCTACTGCCACGAGGTCTGGTGCTTGTATGCGGTCCTACCGGATCCGGCAAGTCGACCACGTTGGCCGCGATCGTGGATAAGGCGAACGCGGAACGTGCCGACCATATCATCACCATCGAGGACCCGATCGAATTCGTGCATCAGCATAAGAAGTGCGTGATGAGCCAGCGCGAGGTGGGTACCGATACGAAGAGCTTCGCGGAGGCGTTGAAGCGCGCGCTGCGTGAGGATCCGGACATCATCGAAGTCGGCGAATTGCGAGATCTGGAGACCATCTCCACCGCGTTGACCGCAGTGGAGACCGGCCATTTGGTGTTCGCCACCCTGCACACGCAGGATGCGGGCTCCACCGTGGACCGTCTGATCGACGTGTACCCGGAGAACCAGCAACAGCAGATTCGCGTGCAGGTGGCCTCCACCCTTCGTGCCGTCATCGTGCAGACGCTGATTCCACGCGCCACAGGACATGGACGCGCCCCGGCCACCGAAGTGATGATCAACACTCCGGCAGTCGCATCACTGATTCGAAGCGGCAAGGCGCATCAGATCCGCACCGTGCTGCAGTCCGGCGAGAAGGAAGGCATGCACACGCTCGATCAGGATCTGGCGCGCCTGGTAAACAAGGGCACCATCACATTCGAGGATGCGATGGTGAAGGTGCAGGTGCGCGAGGAATTCGAGAAGCTCTGCGGCGCACGCAAATCCTTCTGACCTTCATCGAATGATTGGACCAATGGCGGGTTCGTGGCGGCGAGACCGTGGCGGACCCGTCATTTTTCAGTGCGCCAAAAATCGTAATGCATATTCCGTAAACGACAGGAAACGACAATGAGTTCGGCAACAGCAACCGCCGCGGGGAAAACGACGCGATTCGGCAAAGCCCGGCATTGGATCACGCCGTTCCGTCTGCATTGCGTGGTTCTCGCCGTGTATGTCATCGTGGTGGCCACGGTGATGTGTTTCCACGAGCCGTGGTTCGACGAAGCCCAGGCATGGCTCATAGCGCGCGACTGCTCATGGCGCGAGATGATTCTGGAACGCCCCCACTACGAGGGGCACCCGCCGCTGTGGTGGATGATTCTTGCCGTGCCCGCCAAGCTGGGCGTTCCCTACGAAATCGGTCTGAAGAGCGTCAACCTGATCTTCGCCACGCTCATGGTCTGGCTGCTCGAATTCAAGACCAAGCTGCCGGAGCTGTTCAAGACGATACTGCCGTTCTCCTACTTCCTGTGCTACCAGTACGGCGTCACCTCACGTCCGTATGCGCTGATGATCTGCGCGATGCTGCTTGTGGCCATCAATTGGAAGACGCGCAACAAGAAGCCTTGGCACGAGGTGTTCAGTCTGATGCTGCTGTGCCTGACCAGCTCGTACGGCATCGTGATCGCCGGCATGTTCGCAGCCAACTGGGTGCTCGGGTTCCTGAAATCCGACCATTCGCCGATCCACAATAAGCGAAGGTTCTTCGCTTTGCTTGTATTGCTGGCGTTCGCCGTGATTCTGATCCTCGACGTCATTCCAGCGAAGGATGTGTTCCACGGCAATTTCGACATGCACGGAATCTACGAACCGGTCCCCATCTGGCAGCAGTTCCTCAACGCTTGGATCCTGCTGCCATCCGAAACGCTGTTCACATCAATTCAGACAAGCTCCTCCCTCAACTTTGTGACGCTTTCATGGGACCAAGTCATCGAGGCGGGGCTTTTCTCCGGACTGATGTGGGCATTCCTCATCCAAATCAGCCGACGCAGGAATCATATGGCGCTGCTGCTGACCACGTATCTCGCGATAAGCATCGCGTTCATGCAACACTTCTCCACACATCACAACGGCATCGTGCTGGGATTCTTCATGGCGATTCTGGCCATCGACTGCGAGACGGAACCCATAAGCGCCGACGACTGGCCGAAACGGTGCTTGGCTTTGGCTGATTGGTTCATCGGTAAGCTTGGAGAAAAAACCTCGCTACGCTATTTCAATCTGATGAAAGCACTTGGAATGGCGCTCATGCTCGTCAGCGTGTATTGGACTGTCAGCGCGAGCATCTGCGACATCCGTTACGATTACGCGCCTTCCAGGGCGATGGCGAACTATGCCAAAACCTATCATCTGGATAAGTACCGGTGGATGTCCGGATGGACCCGTCTCGTCAAGACGGCCGACACCACGCCAAGCGTCGCCGAATTGATCGACAAAGGCGGTTACTGCGCCGGCGGAAACGATTGCATCGATTACACTTCCTGGCTGCCACGGACACAGACGGAAATGGCCCCGTACTTCAAGCACAATCTTGCGGCGAACGCGTACAAAGGCCACAGCTTTGCGTCATGGGATTGGATAGAACACCCCTACGAGAGCAAAAAGGATCTTGCCGCTTGGAAAAGCTGGGGCGAGCCGGAAGTCTACGACACCATCTACCAGCCGTTCTATTTTTCCGTTCTGGGATACGACCGCAACGACTACACCAAAGTCCACGTCGCCGATACCGTCACGCCTTGGAAGGACCAGCGAACAACCGATTCCTATGACATCTACGTCCGCAACGACATCTATGAGAACGTGATGCACTCCCCCAATACGGGCATCGCCTGGCCGGACGGGTCCAAACGGAAGTAATTACCCGCCATCCGTGTTCGACATATGTCCGATTTTTATTCGTTTATAGAAAAGATGAGCGGCGACGAGATGCGTCACGCTCCAGTAGACTGAGGTTATGCTGTTGACTGATTCGAATTCGCGCGGTCTGCGAATCGCCAAAAATATTCTGATTGTGGTCATCATATGCGCGGTATTCGTCACGGCTGTGTATTTCAAAAAAGGCACCGCATCAGACGAAAGCGATTGGGCTACGCAGCAAATCGAAACCATGCAGGGTATTCGGCAGACAGCGCAGGACAGTATCGCATTCGCGCAGGGCATGGAGAATCCGGACGAATACGCAGCGCAAATCGAAACCGTGCAGCAGTACATCACCGACTACGACCAGTTGGCGAAAACCAGGGAGATTCAGTCGATCACCACGCGCGATCCAGTGCAGCGTGCGCTCGGTTCGCTGAATCGCAATCGTCAGCAGGAAGCCGTTGCCAATATGCGGATCACGGCGAGTAACCTCGACAAGCAGACCAAGACGCTGCTCGATGCGGTGGACAAAACCATGGCGGACGATTTCACCCAGCATGGTGGCCAATGGCTGTTGCAGGTGGATGATCCGACGCAGGTGAACGAGCTGATCGACCGATACGGGAAGGACCGTCATTACTCATCCATGCGGGAACTGCTCACCGATCTGCAGTCGCTGCAAAAGCTACGTTCGACGGTGAAACAGCAGGTGTCGGACGCGGTGGCCAACCTACATGACGCGGAAGGCTCCGCCGCGGCAATCGCCGTACCGACGCTCAATGGCGACCTTGATCCGGCCGGTTGGTACACGCTCGCTACGAACGTGGCGGGAACGATGGGCGTGCAGATCGAGCAGACCATGGAATACAGCTGCGGCGGACAGACCGATGGTCTCCCCCAGGAGCTCACCGTGGCGTATTACTGTCAGACATCGGATCGTGCGCAACGGAACGTCGTACACATCCTCACCACACATCCGTCATGGACGCAGACCACGCGAAGCCCCTGGTTGGTGGATGTCGTCAAACATGAGTTTTCGCATCGTTCAATCATGATCTCCTGCGGAACCATACAGCCCGCGATCGCCGGTGACCGTACGGAAGCGGTGACGAATTCCTATTCCGCGCTGTATTTCGGAGCCGACCGCGGACGCATCGCCGAACAACAGCAAGGTCTGGCCGAGTACGCGATGGATGAGCAAAGCGACCAGATCGCAGCTTCCATCCACGATGGCAATTGTGGGTGAGCGGCAATCTCAGGAGCTAATACGGAATATTCCAGCTCGTGATATGGATTCTCGGAAAATATCCGATTATGCTATCGTTTTCACTGTATTCATGTGTCGGAAGTCGTTTTCCCAGTCGAAAGGCAACCAATGACGGCACCAGACCAGTACGGTTCCCAAAATCCATATAACCCCTATGGCTCCCTCAATATGAACACATCACCATCAGGCACAACGGGCGAAGCTCGGCAATCGCAGCAATATGACAGCTACTATGCCACATCCGGCACACCCGTGCCGCCACCCGTCGTCGATTACGCCGAGATCAGTCGCACGCATAGTCTCGATCTGCCTGCATACGGTTGCAATATCGCCGACGCCAACATGCGATTCTGGAAGAAGTTCCTCGACACCAAGGGACGCGCGTCGCGCAGTGAGTTCTGGTGGTGTCTGCTGACATACTGGCTGTTGCTTTTCGCGTTTGGCGTGCTCATCGGACTGTCGGACATCGATGACAGGACCTCCAATATCGTGGAAACCGTTGCGAAAGTGGTGTTGCTCGTGCCGTTCATCACCCTTTCCGTACGGCGTCTGCATGACAGCGGCAGGGACGGCAAGGTTCTCGTCACGCTGCTCGTCGTTTCAGGCATAGGCAATCTTCTCGGCCGTTTCGGAGGGCTGACGCTCGGCATGGGCGCGTTGCGTGCGATAGGCGGAGACGGATCGATGAGCGGCGTCCACACCGGCATCGGCGTGGTGATCATCGCTTTGCTGCTCATCGTCGCCGCACCTATCGCCTACCTTATATTCATGGCCTTGCCCAGCGATCTGGAAGGCGCACGATTCGACGAGATGTCGATCGAACGTATGGAAATGGCGGCCAGCATGCGGGCCGGTCGGCGTCCGCAAACAGCCTCCGGATACAGTGCGGCTTCCAATTTCACGAGCGATTCCACCTCCGCCGAAGTCCGGAATGAGGACATTTTCGCCGCGCCGCAACCCGCTTATTCGCCACGAGGCGGAACCGTGTTCGCGCCGCAAGGCATGGCGCAGCCCACGGCGAGCGCAGCACCGAAACTGGGCGCGCAGTCCGTACAGCCATCCCCGAATCCGTTCGGGACGGAATGGGAAGAATAAATAAGCCCCAATTCCCGACGAACGAAAAATCCAACCGCAGCATGTCCGTTCATGCCGCTTCTGCCGACATCCAGTCCCGTCGACAGAAGCGGCGCATGCGACAGTCCACGAGAACATGAAAACCTACACGATGAAGCAGGCCTGCGAACTGACCGGCATGAACTACGAGGCATTGAAGTTCTATTGCAATTCAGGGCTCGTGCCGGGTCTCAAGCGGGATCACAACAATCGACGCGTCTTCGATGAACGATGCATCGCATGGATCAACGGCCTGACATGTCTCAAACGATGTGGCCTAGGCATCAAAGAGATGCAACACTACACGCAGCTCTGTCTTGAAGGTGAGTCGTCGATACCGGAACGGCAGGAAATCCTTGCAGAAAAACGCGAGCACCTAGAAGCGCAACTGGAGGGACTGCGCAAAGCCATCGCCTACATCGACGAAAAACAGCGCTTCTACGAAGACGTGACCGCCGGCAGGACGGCATATTGCAGCAACGTCATAGACACAACGCAGAGCGACTGACAGCATTTCGTAGGTGATTTTTGCGTTCCGTAGACGGTCAGCTTCGAATCCGGACACGAGCAAACGCCTAATTCCAGGCATCTCGCCGGCGCTTATCCGGCAGCAACCACCTATGGAAGCCCAAAAACACCTACGGAATTGCACCTGTCAAGGGACGCAGATAGATTAAGCACTGTTGTAAACATGCGGGGGTGCTTGACGGCCAAGTCCGGCAAGCTGAGATAGGCACGACGCCTGACCCTTTGAACCTGTTGGTTAGGACCAACGTAGGGAGCAGATCATGAGTATTGACTCATATGCCGACGGCACCGACAGCAACGATGGCATGGCATCCGTTTCGGTCACCGATCCGATTCGCACGAAGATCAGGCAAGCCGTCATCGACGTGCGCGAGCAGACTCCGCTGGCGCAGTCGTTCACCAATTTCGTAACCATCAATCTGGTGGCCAACGCGCAGCTTGCCGCCGGTGGCACGGCCGCCATGAGCTATCTGCCGGACGACGTGATTGCCACCGCCGAAATTGCCGGATCCAACTACATCAACGTGGGCACGCTGCTGCCGTTCTTCAAGGACGCGCTGCCCGAAATCGCATACAAACTGCACAAGAACGGCAAGACGTGGGTACTCGACCCGGTCGCGGCCGGCATCGGCGAGACGCGCACGGCCATTCTCGAATCGTTCCGCACATATCCGCCGACCATCGTACGCGGCAACGCCAGCGAGATCATCGCGCTCGACGCGATGTGGGGTCTCGCCAACGCTGAACAGGACAATCCGACCACCCGTCCCGCGGGCGTGGAGGCCGTCGATGCGGTTGATTCGGCTGTCGACGCGGCCAAGCGCATCGCCCGTCATCTGGCGAAACATTCCCCCATCGGCAAGGGCGCGGTCGCGGTATCCGGCGCGGTCGATCTGGTGACCGACGGAGACCGTACTTTCCGTCTGCCCGGCGGCAGCGCGATGATGACGAAAATCACCGGCGCCGGCTGCTCGCTCGGCGGCGTGACCGCAACGTATCTCGCCGTGACCGAACCACTTGTGGCGGCACTGGCCGCATCGTTGCTGTATGACCGCGCGTCCGAAATCGCGCAGACGCAGTCGAACGGCCCCGGCTCGTTCCAGGTGGCGTTGCTCGATGCGCTGTGGAACGTCACCGCCGATCAAGTGGCCACGTCCGAAATCAACGAAACCGTCTGATTCCGATTCTCGGGATTAATTTTCACATAACCACAATCGTATATACGGAATATATACGATTGCATATGATCATAAGACTTCTTCTGGAGCACTTACTCAATATAAAAAGGGGAAAATAATGGATAACTATCCATATGCATCCATGCGCGACTGTTTCGACATGAGCGCATATTTCGTGGTCGGCCCTCAGGATTGCAAGGGCCGACCGGTGACGGACGTGGTCGATGACGCTTTGCGCGGCGGCGCGACGTTCATCCAGCTGCGTGCCAAGGATGCCGACGCGAAGGACATCACCGAGATGGCCCGCGACATCGCCCAGATCATCGAAGACAACGGCAAGTCCGATTCCGTGGCGTTCGTCATCGACGACCGCGTGGACGTGGTGTGGCAGGCCCGCAACAAGGGCATCAAGGTGGACGGCGTGCACATCGGCCAGACCGATATGGAACCACGCGAGGCCCGCGCGCTGCTCGGTGAGGACGCCATCGTCGGTCTGTCCGCGGAAACCGAAAGCCTGGTGAAGCTTATCAACGAGCTGCCGGACGGCTGCATCGACTATATCGGTGCCGGCCCGCTGCACGTGTCCACCACCAAGCCGGAAGCCTCCGTGGGCGGCAACGACGGTTCTGGACATACGCTCGACGAGGAGCAGATCAACACGATTTGCACGGCAAGCGAATTTCCCGTGGTCGTCGGCGGCGGCGTGCATGCCGATGATATGGAGATGCTGGCACGCTCCAAGGCCGCCGGCTGGTTCGTGGTGTCCGCAATCGCGGGCGCGGACGATCCGGAAGCAGCCACCCGTGAGATGGTGACGCGGTGGAAGGCGGTGCGCGGCGACAGGAAGCACGGCTATGCTCCGCGTGTGAAAGCTGCGACCCCGGCCGAGAAGCCCGTCGAAGCAACCGAGAAGAAGTTCACGAACGCCAAGGAAGCCAAGGCGGCATCCAAGCTGGCCAAGCAACAGCGCGTGGACATCGCCGCCCGTGGTTCCAAGCAACGCGACAAGGCGCATATCCGCAAGACCACGCCCGTCCATTTCGAGAACCAGTTCGGTACTTACGATCTGGAAGTGCCATACACCGAGATCAAGCTGTCCGACACCCCCGGCGTCGGTCCGAACGCACCGTTCAAGGACTACAACACGGAAGGCCCCAAGTGCGATCCGAAGGAGGGTCTGGCACCGCTTCGTCTCGACTGGATCCGCGACCGCGGTGATGTGGAGGAATACGAGGGTCGCCGCCGCAACCTCGAAGATGACGGCAAGCGCGCCATCAAGCGTGGCAAGGCCTCCAAGGAGTGGCGTGGACGCCAGCACAAGCCGCTGCGCGCCAAGGACCATCCGGTGACTCAGATGTGGTATGCGCGTCACAACATCATCACCCCGGAGATGCGTTATGTGGCCGAACGCGAGCACTGCAGCGTGGAGCTCGTGCGTTCCGAACTGGCCGCCGGCCGCGCGGTAATGCCGTGCAACATCAACCATCCCGAGGCCGAACCGATGATCATCGGTTCGAAGTTCCTCACCAAGCTCAACGCGAACATGGGCAATTCGGCCGTCACCTCGTCCATCGACGAAGAGGTGGAGAAGCTGACGTGGGCCACCAAGTGGGGCGCCGACACCGTGATGGATTTGTCCACCGGCAACGACATCCACACCACGCGCGAGTGGATCCTGCGCAATTCCCCCGTTCCAATCGGCACCGTGCCGATGTACCAGGCGCTGGAAAAGGTCGAGGACGACGCGTCCAAACTGAGCTGGGAGCTGTTCCGCGACACCGTGATCGAACAGTGCGAACAGGGCGTGGACTATATGACCATCCATGCCGGCGTGCTGCTGCGTTTCGTACCGCTGACCGCCAACCGCACGACGGGCATCGTCTCCCGTGGCGGCTCGATCATGGCCGAATGGTGTCTGCAGCATCATCAGGAAAGCTTCCTATACACGCATTTCGACGAATTGTGCGATATCTTCGCCAAGTACGACGTGGCGTTCTCGCTGGGTGACGGTCTGCGTCCGGGATCGCTGGCGGACGCCAACGACGCCGCGCAGTTCGCCGAGCTCATGACGCTGGGCGAACTCACCCAGCGCGCGTGGCAGCATGACGTGCAGGTGATGATCGAAGGACCTGGTCATATTCCGTTCGACACCGTGCGCATGAACATCGAGATGGAGAAGGCCATCTGCAAGGATGCCCCGTTCTACACCCTTGGACCGCTCACCACGGATACCGCGCCGGGATACGACCACATCACCTCCGCCATCGGCGGCGTGGAGATCGCACGTTACGGCACCGCCATGCTGTGCTATGTAACGCCGAAGGAGCACCTCGGCCTGCCGAACAAGGATGACGTCAAGCAGGGCGTGATCGCCTACAAGATCGCCTGCCATGCGGCCGACATCGCCAAGCACCATCCGCACGCCATGGACCGCGACAATGCGATGAGCAAGGCTCGTTTCGAGTTCCGTTGGCTCGACCAGTTCAACCTGAGCTACGATCCGGACACCGCCATCGCCTTCCATGACGAGACGTTGCCCGCCGAGCCTGCGAAGATGGCTCATTTCTGCTCCATGTGCGGCCCGAAGTTCTGCTCCATGGCCATTTCGCAGAACATCCGCAAGAAGTTCGGCGACGCTGCGGCGCAGGAGAAGCTGGTCGCGGACGCGCAGACGATCGCGGCCGGAATGCAGGCGATGAGCGAGAAATTCCGCGAAGGCGGCTCCACGCTGTATCAGTGAGAGCAGGCGTATTCGTGGATTAGTGCCGTGCATTGACGAATCCACGGCGTAAACTGGCGGTTTTGTGATGCAATGCATGCAGATCCGCCAGTTCGCATACTGATTTGCATGGCGATTCGTATAGCAGACGCCGATGAAGGCACCAAGGAAGGGAACAATATGACCAGCACATTGCCACCGGTATTGAGCATCGCGGGATCGGATTCATCCGGCGGAGCTGGTATCCAGGCCGACCTGAAGACCATGCTCGCCAACGGCGTGTTCGGTATGACCGCCATCGCGGCGCTCACCGCGCAGAACACCACCGGCGTGACGATGGTCACCAACACGCCCCCGGAAATGCTGGCGGCGCAGATCGACGCCGTGTTCGAGGACATTCCTCCGGTCGCGGTGAAGATCGGCATGGTCTCCAGCGCCGAACTTATCGGCGTGATCGCCGATCGTCTGACCGCACATGGCGCGAGGAACGTGGTTCTTGATCCGGTGATGGTGGCCACGTCCGGCGCGAAGCTCATCGAGGACGACGCCATCGCGGCGCTCACCTCCAAGTTGTTCCCCCTGGCCACCGTCATCACGCCGAACATGCCGGAAACCCAGGTACTGTGCGATTTGGCGGTTCAGCAGGGCGCCGGCGAAATCGATTACGAGAACGGCAGCTCCATCCACACCGAGAACGACATGGTCACCGCTGGCCATCTGCTCGCCGGCCATTTCGGTTGCGCCGTCCTTGTCAAGGGTGGCCATGGCACACAGGATGCCAGTGACGTGCTCGTCCAGCCGAACGGCAAAATCACATGGTTCCGTTCCCGTCGTATCGACAATCCGAACACGCATGGCACCGGATGCACGCTGTCCTCCGCGATCGCAAGCCATCTGGCGCTCGGCGAGGACCTGCCGACGGCCGTTGACCATGCCAAGCTGTATCTGACCGGCGCCTTGGAGGCGCAACTCGACCTCGGCCACGGCTCCGGCCCGATGGACCACGCATGGAAGTGGCGCTAGACGACGCAATCCATCGCGGACAAGGCAAGTACGCGCAATCGCAAGAAAGGAACATCATGACGCTCGATCGCAATGCCGAAAAGCAGGAAGTGCCTGTCGACCCGAAAACAGGCAAACCGTATATCAACACGCTCGCCGCGGTGGCCATCTCCCCCGCCGGCGCAAGCCCGGAGAAGTCCACGTACGTGGCGCAGGCCGTGGACGTGATCCGCGAATCCGGTCTGCCGAATGAGACGAACGCGATGTTCACCAATATCGAAGGCGACATCGACGACGTGCTCAAGGTGATCCGCGACGCCACCATGAAGCTTGCCGGCCAAGGCTACCGCACCGACGTGGTGATCCGTCTTGACATCCGCCCCGGTTTCGAAGGGCAGATTCACGCCAAGCAGGAACTGGTGAACGAAATTCTGTCGGAATAACCCCTGACGGGACAAGACATTCCACACGAAAGGCGCGTTTTTCTGGGAAAAGCGCGCCTTTCGCTTTTGTTTGGGTATAGTGTTGCGATTATGACCACGATGAAGGAAATCGCCGAACAGACAGGGGTATCCATTTCCACGGTGTCCCTGGTACTCAACGGACGTGACGAGGGCAGGGTGAATTCCACACTTGCTTCGCTGGTGCGAGACAAGGCGACCGAACTCGGGTACAAGATCAACCCGTTGGCACGAAGCCTGCGCACCAACAAAACCCGCATCCTCGGCTTCATCAGCGAGGAGGTCGCCACCACGCCGTACGCAGGCGGCATCATTCTGGGCGCGCAGGACGCGGCCAGCGCCTACGGCTACATGCTGTTCACCGTCAGCACCGACGGCAAGGCGAGCGAGGAAAACGAAATCGCCACGCTGAAAAGATACGGCGTGGACGGATTCTTCTATTCGAAGATGTCCAACCGCATCGCCAAAGTGCCGAAATCGCTGGACGACTATCCCGTCGTGATGGTGGACGCCACCGATCACGACAACAAGATACCCAGCGTCGAACCCGATGAGTTCATGATCGCATACGATGCCACGAATAGGCTCATCAAAGCCGACTGCGAGCGCATCGCCTACATCGGATGCTCGGAAAGTATGATCGCGCAGGATGGGCGTCTGGCCGGATATCAGGCTGCGCTGCACGATGCCGGCCGTGTTCTCGACCCCTCTTTGATCTGCAACGTGCTGAACAACGGCCCAGCGCTACGCGCGGTCAGCAAACTGTTCGATGACGCCCGCCCCGATGGCTTCTTCTGCTTCAACGACGCACGAGCCTGGTACGTGTACGAATGCGCGGCACGTCATGGACTGACGGTCGGCAAGGATATTTCCGTGGTCGGTGTGGATAATCACCGCGTGTTCGCGGAGACGCTGGAACCGCAATTGACGACCGTGGAACTGCCGCATTACGAAATGGGATACTGGTCCGCCTGCAAGCTGATCTCCATGATCGAAGGCAAGGACGTGGACACCAGCATATGGCCGGAGACCAGGGCTCCCCTACCACCCCTCGATGCGTCGATTCCAGCGAAGATTCACTGCGCGCTGTTGGAGAAGGGGTCAGTCGTGGTCCACTGACTATAATTGGCGTCATATGGCAATCACAGACGATTGCCATATGACGCCAGCGAGAAGAGAGCCACCATGCATATCACGCATTCCCAACGGAAATCCGTCCATCACCCCATTCTTGTCAAAGGCCTGGCCATGCTGGCCGCCGCCACATGCGCGCTGGCAGGAGGCTTGATCTGCACCCAGCCGGCACTCGCGCAGGAAACGTCCGCAACGGACATGTCCGACTCAGCCACGACCACCCCCATCGACAGCAACTCCGACAAGCAGAGCACCGCCGGACTGATTTCCCAGGCAGCCGCACGCGAACAGCGGAACGCGGGAATCGATACACATTCGGTGTTCCCGGACGATTGGCAGATGTCGAGCGGCATGCCGTCCGAGGGCAACGCCCATGTGCTGGTG
This sequence comes from Bifidobacterium sp., assembly GCF_050874245.1. Taxonomy (GTDB): domain Bacteria; phylum Actinomycetota; class Actinomycetes; order Actinomycetales; family Bifidobacteriaceae; genus Bifidobacterium. Next base: position 33,635 of record NZ_JBNMKH010000005.1, read on the forward strand.
CTGCGCGTCGATTTCCCCGATATGCATTTCGATTCGGATGACACGTTGGAAGCGTTGCAGGCCGACATTGACGGCTCCGCCGGCACGGCGCCGTTCGAAAGCCTCAAGGCATTCTACGAACGCAGCTCCTATGGCAAGTTGCACATCGACGGCAAAGCCTACAACTACACCGCTTCGAAACCCCGGAGCTCCTACACGGACGACACACGCAGCCTGTTCTACGAGGCGTTGCATGCGCTTGACGATCAAATCGATTACAGCCAGTTCGACGGCAACAACGACGGCAAGATCGATGCGGTGTATATACATTTCGCCGGCCCGGACACGGGATGGGGAAGCGCCTGGTGGTCCAATGAAAGTATCGCGGATTCACCCGGACATGCCGATGACCGGTTCGATGGCAAGCAGCTGTGGAACACCATATTGATCTCGGAAAAGGCGACGCAGGCGGTGACGACCATGTGTCATGAAACCGGCCACGCATTGGGATTGCCGGACTATTATCCTTATGGTAAAGCGGCAGGTGGCTATTACAACAAAGGCGGCATAGGCACGTTCGCGATGATGGAATCAAACACCTCCGATTTCACCGGTTTTTCCAAATGGCTGCTCGGCTGGATGGATGATGACCTCATCACCCGCGCAGTGGTAAGCAGCGACGGCGTCACCTGGAAGAAAGGTCTTGCCGATGCCGAGCATCATGCGGCAACGCTCGATGTGGCACTCTCGGCCCTGTCCACCGATGAGATGAAAGATCATGGAGGGTTCGTCGTCATATCCAACGACAGAACACTGTTGACGGCCTCCGGCATTTTCTCGTCGTATTATCTCGTGCAATATGACGCCGTCGCCGGCGCGCAGACATGCGGCAACATCGCCAAGAAGGCACCTGGATTCCGCGTGTTCCGTATCCAAGCCGAGTTGAATGATTCCAACGACGATTTCCAGCATTCGACTTCCGACGGCGTATGGACCGATCAGCTCATCGAATCGGTCACCGGTCCGGTCGACCGAGCCAACCCGTTCTTCGTGACAGGCGACCATCTCTCGCCGAGCACCATCCCCTCGACCAATTTCCACGAAAACATCGCGTCCGGCTATACCGGTATCGATCTGACGGTGCTTGACAGCAAAGCCACATCAGGCAGCATCCACATCGGTTTCACAACGAAGCCGACAGTGAACTTCACCATCAAAGACGACGTCATGCCAGGGAAACTGTCCAATATCGGCAGTTACCGGCTGTCAACGTCGATCGGGGCGCAAATCACAGACGATTCTGAAGCGAAACTCGTCGTCGATGGCAAATCATACAAAGTATCCGTCCAGGCCAAACCCGGCATGAAGCAGCTGTCCATCAGCGGAATCTCCATCCAGGCGGGAACAATCGGTCCGAAATCGGACTGCGAGTTCGTCTTCCCGGCAGGCATGTTCATCATCGATACCGATCAGAACGGGAATCCCATCTATTCCAAGGAGATCCATGTGCCGGTGCATCCAACGCTCCTGGCCTCAATCGACTTTGCCGGCGACTATGATTTCCCGGAAGGAACAAGCATATCGAATGTGGCCACAATCGACGGCAACGGCTCCTATTACGTGACTGCATCGAACGGATTGGTGACTATCCACAAGGTGGATACCACGGACTATTCGAAGACCGACGGCACGCAGGTGCGTGATATCTCCTTCGGCAGTGACGACATCGTCAAGCCACAGGTAGTCCCGTACGACGCGAACCATATCTTCATCATTCTGACCGTCAACTGGACCGAGCGGAGATTCCTGATCGTCGACACGCGCAACGGATCGGTCACGGCGCAAACCACCACACCAATAGAAACGGACAACACCAACGACCATTACCTGCGCATCGGTCACAGTCTTCTCCTCCAGAATAAGAAGATGACAGGTGAGACCACGGCCTATATGCAGACTTTGGTCACGCCCAAGGGCGACGGCACGTTCTCGGTACGTCGGACCATGCGGCAGTATTATCCGCTGCAGACCACCAGCGATAATCAGGTCTATACCGTGAAAGACGATGCGGATGGCAACCAGGACGTGCGTTTCTACGACGGAAACGAAGTGGAGCGCCATCTCATCGAAGTCGGGACGCCGATTGACGACCAGTCCGCCATCGCCAGCATAGACGACTCGTTCTTCGATGCCCTCAACCCGACGCGGACGCTTCATGTCAAGGGCATGGTCCAGGTCGCCGCCGTCGATACGAATGCCAACGTCAAGGACACGAGATACGCCATCTATGCCCAGCAATGGCAGACTCTGCCTTCGGGCGCAGTGAGATTCGTTTGGCATATCCAGACCTTCGACGCCAAAGGCAATGTCACGTCCGACACCGTCGATTCCAGCGAACTCATCACTCCCGACAATTCCAGCGTCGGAACCAAAGAGGCGCTGCTGCGCATCTCCCCGACCGGCGCCGTGGCCATCACCAGGCTGGATGATGCATCCGTCTACAACACGCTGTTCCTCGACAACAATCACAACAAGCTCTCAACGCTTTGCGATTGGACCAGCGACTGGGGCGATTGGGTCGACGGACGCTGGATGAGCATCGGCACCGATATCGACCAATCCGACACAGTGCATCGACACTACACCGTCACCAGCCGATTCGGCGATCCCTCATCCCCGGGCACGAAGGATGACCCGTCCGAACCTGCAGAGCCGTCCACGCCTGCCAAGCCTGCCGATTCCGGCAACGCTTCCAAGCGGCCGACATCCGATGCGGCACAGACCGGTACGCACACACCGATCGTTATGGCAAATACCGGCTCCGCCGTTATGGTTCGCTGGGTGATCGCCTTGTGCGCAGCCGCCGTCGCTCTCCTGCTTGTCGTGGAATGCACCCGACATGCCGAAAGGTAGTTCCGCGCTTCTGTCCATTTTGTGATTCCCTGTGATTGCAACGCCTCTTCAGGCGTTGCAATCATTGACGTCAATCGATTGACGTCAAACGTTTGACGAAACGTTCTCGATGTGTTATCTTATAGCCATGTTCGCTTTCGGCACGGCAGCTGAAAACGAACCGGCGAAAGCCACACCAACATCAGAAGCGATCGATGCCGCGTGGCAGCGGCACCGCGAAGAGAAAAAGAGAATCAAAATGGCAAGCAACACACGTTCTGCTTGGAAGAATCCTTCCTACCTGCAGAGCTCTTTCGGCATCTTCATGTTCTTCTGCTCGTGGGGCATCTGGTGGTCCTTCTTCTCCAGGTGGCTCACCGACCCGACCCACGGCCTGGGCATGACCTCCGCCCAGCAGGGCCAGATCTACTCCATCAACTCGCTGGCCACCCTGGTCATCATGTTCGTCTACGGCACCATCCAGGATCAGCTGGGCATCAAGCGCAAGCTCGTCATCTTCATCTCCGCCGTGGCAGCCTGCGTCGGCCCGTTCGTGCAGTTCGTGTACGCCCCGATGCTGCAGGCCGGCGGCACCACCCGTTTCATCGGCGTGCTCATCGGTTCCATCGTGCTGTCCGCTGGCTTCATGGCCGGCTGTTCCCTGTTCGAAGCTGTCACCGAACGCTATTCCCGTAAGTTCGGTTTCGAGTACGGCCAGTCCCGCGCCTGGGGCTCCTTCGGCTACGCCATCGTGGCCTTGTGCGCAGGCTTCCTGTTCAACATCAACCCGATGCTGAACTTCTGGGTCGGCTCCATCTGCGGCCTTGGCATGCTGTGCGTCTACGCCTTCTGGGTTCCGGCCGAGCAGAAGGAGGAGCTCAAGAAGGAAGCCGATCCGAACGCGGCGCCGACCAACCCGTCCTTCAAGGAAATGGTCTCCGTCCTCAAGATGCCGACCCTGTGGGTGCTCATCGTCTTCATGCTGCTGACCAACACCTTCTACACCGTGTTCGACCAGCAGATGTTCCCGAACTACTACGCCTCCCTGTTCCCGACCACCGAAATCGGCAACGCCACCTACGGCACCCTGAACTCCTTCCAGGTGTTCCTCGAGTCCGCCATGATGGGCGTCGTCCCGATCATCATGAAGAAGATCGGCGTGCGCAACTCCCTGCTGCTCGGAGCCACCGTCATGTTCCTGCGCATCGGCCTGTGCGGCGTGTTCCATGACCCCGTCACGGTGTCCATCGTCAAGCTGTTCCACTCCATCGAGGTCCCGCTGTTCTGCCTGCCGGCGTTCCGCTACTTCACCCTGCACTTCGACACGAAGCTGTCCGCCACCCTCTACATGGTGGGCTTCCAGATCGCCTCCCAGGTCGGCCAGGTGATCTTCTCCACCCCGCTGGGCTCCCTGCACGATCACCTCGGTGACCGCCCGACCTTCTTCACCATCTCGGGCATCGTGCTGGCCGCTCTGATCTACGGCATCTTCGTGATCAAGAAGGACGACCAGGAAGTCGGCGGCGACCCGTTCTACACCGACAAGCAGCTCAAGGCCATGAAGGCGGCCGGAACGGAAACGAAGGCCTAGGCACCGAGCACAGCTCAACAACAAATCTTGGTGTCCGAAGCGTCCCCCTTTTCCGCTTCGGGCACCATCTTTAAAAAACACTTCAATCGCGAATACCGCGATACGACACGGCAACCACAGCAATCGAAACTTAAGAGAAAGGCGTTCAACGATGACCGGCTTCACTCCGGACGCACCCGTCCTCCACGAAATCAAGAACCACGACGAGGAACTCGCCAAGGCCGAGGCCGGCGTTGCCGCCATGGCCTCCAAGCGTGACAACCGCTGGTATCCGAAATTCCATATCGCCTCCAATGGCGGCTGGATCAACGATCCGAACGGCCTGTGCTACTACAAGGGTCGTTGGCACGTGTTCTACCAGCTGCACCCCTACGGCACGCAGTGGGGCCCGATGCATTGGGGCCACGTCTCCTCCACCGACATGGTCAACTGGAAGCGCGAGCCAATCATGTTCGCCCCTTCGCTGGAAGAGGAGAAGGATGGCGTGTTCTCCGGTTCCGCGGTGATCGGCGACGACGGCAAGCTCAGGTTCTACTACACAGGCCACCGTTGGGCCAATGGCCGTGACAACACCGGCGGCGACTGGCAGGTGCAGATGCTCGCCGAGCCGGACAACGACGAGCTGACCAGCGCCACCAAGCGCGGCATGGTCATCGACTGCCCGACCGACAAGGTGAACCACCACTACCGCGATCCGAAGGTCTGGAAGACCGGAGACAAGTGGTACATGACCTTCGGCGTCTCCTCCGCAGCCAAGCGCGGCCAGATGTGGCTGTTCTCCTCCGACGACATGGTCCGCTGGACCTACGAGCAGGTGCTGTTCGAGCATCCGGATCCGGACGTGTTCATGCTCGAATGCCCGGACTTCTTCCCGATCCGCGACGCGCAGGGCAACGAGAAGTGGGTCATCGGCTTCTCCGCCATGGGCGCCAAGCCCAGCGGCTTCATGAACCGCAACGTCAACAACGCCGGTTATATGATCGGCACCTGGACCCCAGGCGAGCAGTTCAAACCGGAAACCGAATTCCGTCTGTGGGATTGCGGCCACAACTACTACGCGCCGCAGTCCTTCAACGACGGCAAGCGCCAGATCGTCTACGGATGGATGAGCCCGTTCGTGGCTCCGATCTGCATGGAGGACGACGGCTGGTGCGGCAACATGACCCTGCCGCGCGAGATCACGCTGGGCACGGACGGCGACCTGCACACCGCCCCGGTGGTCGAAATGGAGAATCTGCGGGAGGATACAATCGATTGTGGCGCGATCTCGCTCGACATCAACGAGGAAAGCGTCATCATGGATGATGCCGAAGCCGTGGAAATCGAAATGACCATCGATCTGGCCTCCTCCACCGCGGAGCGTGCCGGCTTGAAGATCCACGCCACCGAGGACGGCGCCTACACGTATGTTGCATACGACGACCAGATTGGCCGTGTGGTGGTGGACCGTCAGGCCAATGCCCGAGGCGACCGCGGTTACCGCGCCGCGCCGCTTTCCGAAGCCGAGCTCGCTTCCGGCGAGCTGAAGCTGCGCGTGTTCGTGGATCGTGGCTGCGTGGAAGTGTATGTGAACGATGGCCGTCAGGTGCTGAGCTCATACAGCTACGCGTCCGAAGGACCGCGCGCCATCAAGCTCGAATCCGAATCCGGCACGCTTGCCGTCAAGTCGCTCAAGCTGCATCATCTGAAGTCCATCGGACTCGAATGATGACAGTCTCCTCCGAATCGAAGCGATAACGGACGTCAGGCAGTAACGCAAAGGAATATGGAATGCCCTCCGCATCACAAGGTGCGGAGGGCATTCCATATTCCTCTTCCTTTTGAAGGGCCGCATTCCCGAATATCTGAATACGCTACTTCTATCCCACATTGTGACCTGCGACACGCCGTAAATAACATAGTAATTTCCAGTAAATCGTTTAACTTGAATACGGCGCAATTCCAACATTTTCGACAGTCGGCCTTCTTCCGTCAATCCACCAAACGCACGTTAAACGTTTGACGTTCTTTGCTATACGGGATTAATATATGAACCGCATTCACTTCCCCCGAAAGTCACAACCATATCGGGGGAATATGGCGCAACATAATGCAACATCGAAGAGGCCGCCGGAAACACTGCACCTCAGGCGGCACCACACACAAAGAAAAAGAGAATACATGGCAAGCAAAAATCGTTCTGTGTGGAAGAATCCTTCCTACCTGCAGAACTCCTTCAGCATCTTCATGTTCTTCTGCTCCTGGGGCATCTGGAACTCCTTCTTCGCGTCCCGCTGGCTCACCGACCCGACCCACGGTCTGGGATTGAGCCCCGCCGAGCAGGGACAAATCTGCTCCATCAACTCCTTCGCCAACCTCATTCTCATGTTCGTGTACGGCGCCATCCAGGACCGTCTGGTCATCAAGCGCCAGCTCGTGATCTTCACCTCCGCGCTCGCCGCGCTCGTCGGACCGTTCGTACAGTTCATCTACGCCCCGATGCTGCAGGCTGGCGGTGCCACCCACATGGCCGGCGCTATCATCGGCGCAATCGTGCTGTCCGCTGGCTTCTTCGCAGCCTCCCCGCTGTATGAGGCGCTTGTGGAACGCTGCTCGCGCAAGTTCGGCTTCGAATACGGCCAGGCGCGCGCATGGGGCTCCTTCGGCTACGCTCTCGTGGCACTGTTCGCAGGCTTCCTGTTCAACATCAACTCGATGCTGAACTTCTGGGTCGGCTCCGTGTTCGGAGTCATCCTGCTGTGCATCTACCTGTTCTGGGTCCCGGCCGAACAGAAGGAGGAGTTCAAGAAGGAGTCCGATCCGGACACCGCCCCCACCAACCCGTCCGCGAAGGAAATGCTTTCCGTTCTGAAGATGCCGACCCTGTGGGTGCTTATCGTCTTCATGCTGTTCACCAACACCTTCTATGTGGTGTTCGACGGCCAGATGTTCCCGAACTACTACGCCTCCCTGTTCCCGACCACCGAAATGGGTAACGCCACCTACGGCGTGCTCAATTCCGTCCAGGTGTTCCTCGAGTCCGCCATGATGGGTGTCGTCCCGATCATCATGAAGAAGATCGGCGTGCGCAACTCCCTGCTGCTGGGTGCCACTGTGATGTTCCTGCGCATCGGCCTGTGCGGCGTGTTCCACGACCCGGTCACGGTATCCATCGTCAAGCTGTTCCATTCCATCGAGGTGCCGCTGTTCTCCCTGCCGGCGTTCCGCTACTTCACCCTGCACTTCGACACGAAGCTGTCCGCGATTCTGTACATGGTTGGCTTCCAGATCGCCGCTCAGGTCGGTCAGGTGATCTTCTCCACTCCGCTGGGCGTGCTGCACGGCGCGATGGGTGACCGTCCGACGTTCTTCATCATCGCGGCCATCGTGCTGGCGGCCCTGATTTACGGCTTCTTCGTGATCAAGAAGGACGACCAGGAGGTCGGCGGCGACCCGTTCTACACTGACAAGCAGCTCAAGGCCATGGAAGAGGCCAAGGCCTGATTCCGACCACCTTCGACTGCTGACGCAACCACACATAGGGGAGGTCCTTCGCATCACACGGCGCGAAGGACCTCCCCTTATTCAGTGCGTGCGCCATTGTGGACGGAAATCGTTTGCCATACGTCCCACGTCGTCGTCTATACTGTCCAACCGGTAACAGACTTTTCTGACCGTACGATGGGCAGGCTCCTCACCTTACTGGTTTCCCGTTGTCGGTCACGTGCGCGTCCACTTTGACGCAGAAAGCAAGGTGAACGATGGCGGAATCGCACGTTCAACAACTTCCGGCAAAACAACGGCCATCTATGACGAAACACATGATGCGCAAACTGAAGACGGCATGCATCAAACGTCTGCCGACGGTGATCGCAATAGTACTGTTGCTTGTCATATGGGAGGCATGGGTGCGCTTGGGACACGTGCCGTCCACGATGATTGCCTCCCCCAGTGAAATCGCGCAGGCCACCGTCGAAACCTGGCCGACGCTCTGGCCCGCGACACAGGTCACATTGCTGGAAGGCACCGTCGGTTTCCTGCTTGCCGTGACATGCGGCATTCTGATTGGGATTCTGCTGTACTGCTCCCGTATTGCGAACGCAGCGCTGTTCCCGCTGCTGTCGGCCGCGCAGACGATGCCGTTGATTTCAATCGCACCGCTATTCCTGATTTGGTTCGGTTTCGAAGTGTCCGGCAAAATCGTGATCGTAGCCGTTTTCGGCCTGTTCCCAATCGCAGTGCAGACGATTCGTGGTCTTGAGGCGGTCCCCCAGTTCTATTCGGATGTCGCGCTGACCTGCGGCGCGACCCGTACATGGACGCTGTGGCATGTGAAGTTGCGCGTGGCCGCACGACAAATTTACGGCGGCATCCGCGTGTCCGCAGCCTACATCTTCGCCACCGCCGCCACCGCGGAATACCTGGGCGCGCGCAAGGGCCTCGGCATCTGGCTGCAGGCGGCCTACAACTCGTTCCGCACGCCGCTCATCTTCTCCGCCACGCTGGTCATCATCGTCATCACCGGAATACTCATGTGCCTCGTGAATCTGAGCGAACGCATGCTGCTCGGACCCGTCGGCGAGGACGAGGATCCGGATGCCGGACAGTGAACGCAATCCAATGGGCGTTGATTTGGATGAAATCAGGGAGGTTTTCATCCAAATCAACACCCGCTTGCGATACAACAGCATCCGTACATCCACTGTCTGCCACGTCAGAGCAACCCGTATAATGAAAATCGCTGTTTAGCCAATGTGTGGCAAACCGGTTCGCCGGGGGCATTGGACGAACGGGGGCTGGACCCTTCGTATCGTTTTCTGCCCGAACTCCGTCCGCAGCGCCAATCCCTAGAAAACGATAAGGCAACAGGATTCAAGGGAAATCGCAAGGAATGAAGAAGACAGTCCTCCGCAAAGCAATCGCACTTCTCGGCGCAATCGCCATGCTTGCCGGCACAGCCGCATGCGGGCACAGCAACAACACCGCAGGAACCGCCACCGACGGCGACGGCCTCAAAAAAGTGACGTTCATGCTGTCATGGGCGCCCGACACCAACCATATCGGCGTATACGTGGCGAAGAACAAAGGCTATTTCAAGCAGGTCGGGCTCGATGTTGACATCGTGGCGGTGGCGCAGGCCGGCGCCGAACAGGCCGTGAACAACGGCGTGGCCGACTTCGCGTTGTCCAATCTCACCAATGTGGGCATGTATGCCACCAAAGGCGCGAAAATCAAGCAGGTCATGCAGGTGCAGCAGAAACCAAGCGCCATCTGGTGCTCGCTCGCCTCGAATAAAGCCATCACATCCCCGAAGGATTTCGACGGCAAGACCTTCGCCACGTTCGGTTCCAACGAATCCGACGCGGTGATTCGCCGCATGATCCAGACCGACGGAGGCAAAGGCACGTTCGACAAGGTGACCGTCGGCACGTCCACATTCCAGACGCTGTCCAGCAAGAAGGCTGACTTCGGCGGCTTCTACGCCACTTGGGAAGGCGTGCAGGCCGATATGTACGGCCCCAAGCTCAACTGCTTCACCGAGCCGGACTATGGTGTGCCCGGCAACGCCGACACCATCGGCGTGATCACCAGCGACAAGACGATCTCATCCAATCCGAATCTGGTGAGGAAGTTCGTGCAGGCCACCAAAAAGGGTTACGAATACGCCTATGCGCATCCCGATGACGCCGCGGCGATCCTCGTCAAAGAGGCTCCCGACGCGAATCTCAAACTCGATTTCGTCAAGCAGAGCATGAAAACGATCGTGAACGGCCAGTATTGGGGTGATCCGGCCAAGATCAAGGATGGCTCGTTCATATTCGGCACCAACGATGCAAAAGGCGCGCAACAGTATTTCGATTTCCTCGCCAAAGAGGACGCCTACACCGATTCGCACGGCAAGACGGTGCACACCGCACCGGTGGCCAAGGACATCTCGACCGACGAGTTCCTGGGGTGAATCCGATGACGTCCACACCATCCTCCGTCAAACGCAAGCTGATTCTCGATGTCGATACCGGCATCGATGACGCGCTGGCTTTGGCATATGTCTCCACGTTTGACGATGTCGAAATGCTGGGTGCCATCGGCACATACGGCAACGTGGCAGCAGGCACGGCCGTGCGCAACACACGATACGTGTTGGATCGGCTGGGATTGCGGCATGTGCCGGTCCTAGCGGGCTCCACGCATCCATCATGGGCCGATTCCTTCATCGCAGACGCGGGATGCGCGCAATTCCATGGAACGGATGGCTTGGGCGGCTTCGGGCCGGCCACGGACCCACCCATGTCACTCACGTCCGCTTCGGTGAAAATGTACACGTCGGCATCGCGTAGGCTGATTTCCGTAGGCGGCTATGACGTGCATGACCGCCATGCGAATCCCTCCACCGATTCGTTCACGCTTTCGTTTACCCCATGCGATCGCGCGGCAGGCGCAAGCGTCGCTTTGCCGGAGGGCGTGCGGTTCATCGTCGACATGGTCCGCCGGTATGGCAGGGACGTCACGGTGGTGGCGACCGGCCCGCTGACCGACATCGACGCGGCACTCACTGCGGCACCGGACATCGCGGACGGATTACGGCTGGTGATGATGGGCGGGACGCTCACCCAAGAGGGCAACTGTTGGGATGCGACCGCCGAAACGAACATCATCCAGGATCCAGAAGCGGCGGATCGCGTGTTCCATTCCGGTGCGGACGTGACCATGGTCGGTCTGGATGTCACACACCAGTGTCTGCTGGGAACCGACGCGACCACGCAATGGCGCCAAGCCGCACCGACCGATGTGCGGACGTTCCTTGCCGATATCGCCGATTTCTCAATCACAGCGAACCTTCATGCGGATGCGCGTCTCTTCTCGACAGGCATGCCGTTGCACGACCCGCTTGCCGCGGCCGTCGCATTGGACCCGAGTTTGGTGGAATGCTTCGACCTGCCGATGAAGGTCGAGACGCAAACGGGTGATTTCCACGGCACGCGTGGTCGCACCATCGGCGATCCGGCCGGTCTCATCGACCCAACCGTACCCCGCGTGCACGTCGCGTTGACCGTCGATCACGACCGTTTCGTAGCCGACTTCACCCGCAGAATCGCCGGAATCCAACGTTGATGTGTGCTTGTTTTGGACGGAACCAAGCCGGATTTCGTCCAAAACAAGCACACATTAGCGTGAACAGGTATTCCTACTTCTTCACGCCACCGAAACGGCGATCACGGTGGACGTAGTGGTCGATGGAACGCCACAGCACCTCGCGGCCGCAATCCGGGAACAGCTCAGGCACGAAATCGAGCTCCGCGTAGGCGGCCTCCCACGGCAGGAAGTTCGAGGTACGCTGCTCGCCGGAAGTACGAATCACCAGATCGCAGTCGGGAATATCCGGGTTGTACAGATGTTCGGCAATCATCTTCTCCGTCACGCGATCGCCGGAGATCTTGCCGTCACGCACCTCACGCGCAATAGCCGCGCATGCATCCGCGATCTCGGCACGGCCGCCGTAGTTCAGACAGAACACCACATCAATGGTCTTGTTGTTCTTCGTCTTCTCCTGAGCCACTTCCAGCTCATCAATCACGGACTTCCACAGCTTCGGCCGGCGGCCCGACCAGCGCACGCGCACACCCCACTCGTTCATCTGATCGACGCGGCGATGGATGATGTCACGCGAGAATCCCATCAGGAACCGCACTTCCTGCGGGCTGCGCTTCCAGTTCTCGGTGGAGAACGTGTACAGCGACAAGTAGCGCACACCCGCCTCGATGGCGCCGGCGATAGTGTCGAACACCACCGGTTCGGCGGCCTGATGCCCGTCGGTGCGGATCAGACCACGCTTCTGGGCCCAACGGCCGTTACCGTCCATGATCACGCCTACATGGCGCGGAACCTTGTTCTTCGGAAAATCGGGAATAATCGACGGATCGGAGAATGGTGCCGCCGGAATGTCAAGGGATTTGTAATCCACGTTCTCAAAAGCCATACCGCTAATCTAGCAAGCGCATGGAACGAATCGGCCGTTCCAGATAGTATTCACCCCATTCTTCCACCATTTGGTGGGTTTCCCGCTGAATCGCCGGAGTGACGGGAACGCCATCCAACTCCCCCCAATCGCCTTCCACCAAAGCGGAAAGCCGGCAAAGCGCATCCCACGAAACCGCTTCGGATTCAGGCGTATGGTCGGCGACGCACATCAATCCTCCAGCGGGAATCGAGAAATACCAACCGAGTGAGGACGAGATCGGTTCTCCGCACACCACGCAGGCGCGCAATCGCGGAGTCCAGCCGGCGATCGCCAGCGCACGCAGCACGTACGAATCGCCGATCGCGGACGAATCATGCGCATGCTTGGCAAGCGCGTTCAACGCACCCAATACCAACCGATATTGCGCGGCCGCAGGCTCCTTTTCCGCCACGACCAGCTTGTCGGCGGTCTCGCAGATCACATTCGCCGCCGTGTACGCTTGGAAATCGGAGCAGATCGATCCGGCATACGCGGAAATCGATTCGGCTTGGGACACGACATCGAGTGACCTGCCTTCCGCGATCAGCAGCGACACGCGCATGAACGGTTCGAGACGGCCGCCGAATCGTGATTTGGTCCGTCTTACGCCTTTGGCCACGGCGCGGATTTTGCCATGGCCGCGCGTAAGCAAGGTGACGATGCGGTCGGCTTCACCAAGTTTGACGGTGCGCAGCACCACGCCTTCGTCCTGATACAGCGGCAATGCATGCCTTCTTTCCTGCGATCGCTCCACGATTCCACGGCGTGAGTCCGCCAGGAAACCCTTAGTAGATGAACAGTCCCCAGAATGCGAAAACAAGCAGCACGGAGAACATGGCCATTACCGTCAGCCAGAACATCACACGGCCGAAACGTGTGGAGGCCAGCACCGGTTGACGGCCACTGACGATCTCGCCGATGGCTCCCTTGCGCGGCGGCCATTGCACGATGCCACGGTGGGACGCCTCTTCGATCAACCGCATGAACACCCGGGACCACGCCCATACCACGGCGATGCACACCACCTGGATGACCGGCCAGCTCCAATACATCACGCCCGGATCCTCGGCGGGCGCGCTGCCCCATGCAAGCTTGACGACGCCCATGATCACGTCGCCGAGTCCCGCGCAGAACAGTACGAACGTGGCCATGGTGGCGATCGTCAACGTGACCAGCGAATTCTTGAAGCCCCGTGCCATTCCCAGCCGATATCGCCGTCCGTGCGCACGCGCCCAGATCTTGCGCGCCAGCACGATGAGCCACAGCAATCCCACGACAAGCAGCAACAGCACCATGCCGACGTGCAGCGCCACCAGATAGATGGTCAGACCGCGATTCGCTTTGAGCTCCAACGGAACGGCGATCGATTGGTACATTCTGGTGCCGGCGACGCGTTCGCTGGTTTGCGTAAGCCCCTGCGTGGTACCGACGGCCCAGTCGACCACGTCATCCTCATACGCGTCGGCGAACGGTGTGCCGGAATTGGCTTCGTCGCCGAGCCGAAGCACATGGTTGGCGATTGGATACGTGCGTATGGTGACGTTCCGGTTGCCGGCCTTATGCGCCAAATCGACGATTTTCTCAGTGCCTTCCACCTGCGCGGTCATGACGTCCTTCGTGCCGTACGCCACCAATGTGGGAATGGCGTAGGCTTTCGGCGTCAGCGTATCGATATCGAGGTTGGTGAGACCGAACAGCGAGGCGTCGATACCGAACACACGGCGGACGATTGACTGGTAACCGTCGTGCGCGCCGACGAGCGCGAAGTCCTGCGCGGCAAGGAATCCCAATGAATATCTGGGCTCGTAGACCATGGGGCTGAGCAGCACCTGGAAGGCCACGTCGGGGTCCCGCTGCAGCAGGTACGAGGATATCCAGGTGCTTTCAGAAGTGGCGTAGATGCCCACTTCGGAGGCGTTCACCGTATCCATGTCCCTCAACAGGTCGATGACCTGGTCATAGATGGCCGCCGATCCCGGATAGTCACGTGTGGCGTCGTTGGTGGACCAGACCGGCTTGTCAAGCACCGCCGTCACGAAGCCTGCGGAGGACAGGTCAGTGGCCATGTCTCCGAAGGAGTTGTCGCAGGTTCCGTAACCGGCCCCATGCATGAAGACCACGCCGGGCCGGTTGCCACCAGCCCCTTTCGGCTCGCGGATCAGCACTTTGATCCGCTGTACCTCACCGGTGGAAGGCCGTTTCGCGTTGATGACGACATACCGTTTCGTCACCTCGTAATCGCCCTTTTTCGCCAAAGCCTTGCCGGTGGTGTTGTTGAAGGTCACGGACGTGTCTGAGTCAAGCGTCTCAATGGTCTGTTCGGTCGGCTCATAATTCCATGAGGATGCCGTCAGATTGGCCACGGAAACCAAGATGCCCAGCAGAATAATGAAAATGGGCAGGCTCACCATCAGCCGCCGACCGCTTGTCCATGGACGATATGGCTCCGCGAAGCGAGAAGACTCCTCCCCTTGCTGAGGGAATTGACTGGCGATTGCTGATTGACGATCCTGTTCTGACACGCCGTTCATTCTACCGACCAGCGCTGAGAAACCTGTTCCCGTGCCCCGCCGTCAACGCAACGGAGCACGGGGATGCGTTTTCAGCAATTGCCGTTCTGAGTCACCGGCACGACCACCGGACCGGTCACGGAGGGAGGCACCTGGCCGTCCGCTTCCATCTGCGCGGCAATCTCCTGTGCCTTGGCGAGCAGAGTCTCGACAATCTGATCCTCCGGCACGGTCTGGATGACTTTGCCCTTGATGAAAATCTGCCCTTTGCCATTGCCGGATGCCACGCCCAGATCGGCTTCGCGGGCCTCACCGGGACCATTGACGATGCAGCCCATCACGGCCACGCGGATCGGCGCCGTCACATCCTTCAAGCCTTCGGTCACGGCGTTGGCCAGTTGAATCACATCCACCTGGGACCGGCCGCAGCTCGGGCAGGAGATGATGTCGAATTTGCGCGGGCGTAGTCCCATGTATTCCAGCAACTTGCATCCGACCTTCACCTCTTCCACCGGAGGTGCGGACAGCGAGACGCGGATGGTGTCGCCAATGCCCTCGGCCAGCAGAGCGCCGAACGCCAGACAGCTTTTGATCGTGCCCTGCCAAGTCGGGCCGGCTTCGGTGACGCCCAAATGCAGCGGCCAATCGCCTTTGGACGCCAGCAGACGGTACGTCTGCACCATGGTGACCACATCATGGTGCTTGACGGAAATCTTGAAATCGTGGAAGCCGACGTCTTCAAACATGCGCGCTTCCTTCAGCGCGGACGCCACCAGCGCCTCCGGTGTGGGTCCGCCGTACTTGGCGTACAGTTCCTTGTCGAGCGAACCGGCGTTCACGCCGATGCGCAGGGAAATGCCCGCATCCGTGGCCGCTTTGCAGATCGAGGGGCCGACCTCGTCGAATTTACGGATGTTGCCCGGATTCACGCGCACGGCGGCGCAACCGGCATCGATGGCCTGGAATACGTACTTGCTTTGGAAGTGGATGTCGGCAATCACCGGAATCGGCGATTTCCTTACGATTTCCGGCAACGCGTCAGCATCATCCTGGCTTGGCACGGCCACGCGCACGATGTCGCATCCCGCGGCGGTCAGTTCCGCGATCTGACGCAGGGTCGCCGGCACATCCGCCGTCACCGTGTTGGTCATGGACTGCACCGAAATCGGTGCTCCCCCACCGACCGGCACCGGTCCGACCATGATACGGCGGGATTTGCGGCGGGGATGCAGCGGACTTTCGCTGATGTCCGCATCGCCGGTTTTGCGGAACGGTTTTTCGTTTTCTGGCATACGTGATCCTTGACATGTGCGGAGCGTTTCACACGCCCCGCTATGGTTCTTGCGATTGCTTTCGTCTTTACCTGTTTATCAGCCTGTCGGCGCGGTCACGCGCCTCACGCTCGAGTTGGCTCATTTCCTCCACGGAAGCGAACAGCGGATTGCCACGCAGTTCGGCGTCCATCTCGTCGAGGACCTCACGCACGGTGTCCACGATGCCAAGATACGACAGACGATGCTCAAGGAACGCATGGACGGCCTGCTCGTTGGCCGCGTTGAGCACGGCGGTATGCTTTTCGGACGATTCGAGGCAGTGACGGGCGAGGCTCACCGCGGGGAAGGCCTCATCGTCAAGCGGCTCGAACGTCCATGTGGCAGCCTTCGTCCAATCGCAGGCCGCGGCGACGTTCCCCAGACGTTCCGGCGCGGACAGG